>JAABSQ010000669.1 GCA_011390315.1 Desulfobacteraceae bacterium | reverse complement strand
ATGCCAAGGACCTAAAATGGATTGCTAATCGCCTTTTCCGCTCTTTTTTTTCAACCGTTTACTCAATGCCTGTTGAGAAATGCCCAGCATTTCAGCGGCGATGGACTGATTGCTGTCGGCCCGCTTCAAGGCTTCCTCCACCAGAAGTTGGGTGGCCTTTTTGATGGTCGGCAGTTTGGAGGGGAATATAATCAGATCGCCGTCTTCGGCCGGGGAGGTTTCTTCGGAAATTTCCGCCTCGCCATGCTCCCGTTTTCGATAGGTTCGGATGTGGTTCTTAAATGCCTCCAGGGACAGGATCCCGGATTTATGGGTACTGACCGCATCAAACACCATGGCCTGAAGCTCCCGGACATTCCCGGGGAAGGTGTAGTTTCTGAGCAGGGTAAACAGTTCCTTGGGAGGCGAGGGCGTCGGCTTCTTCAGAGACCGGGCCGCCTGTTCCAGGAAATGCTCGGTGAGCAGCGGAATGTCATCCAGCCGCTCCCGCAGGGGCGGGATGTAGATCCGATGGGTGCGAAGCCGGTAATTGAGGTCTTTTCTGAATTTTCCCGCTTTCTGTAAGGCCCACAGGTCCATGTTGGTGGAGGTGATGATCCGGGCATTGGCCTTTTTGTGGACATCCATGCCCAGGGGCAGGTATTCGCCTTCCTGCAGCAGTCTCAGCAGTTTCACCTGAGAGGCGGGGCTCAGGTCGCCGATTTCATCCAGGGAGAGGGTGCCGCCGGAGGCCCGTTCGATCATGCCGGGCCGGTCCTGGTCCGCGCCGGTAAAGGCGCCCTTGACATGGCCGAAGAGGGTGTCCGAAAAGATATTGTCGTCGAGACCGGCCACGTTCACCACCACGAACTGCCCGGTCAACCCGCTGATCCGGTGAATCGCCCGGGCCACCAGTTCTTTGCCCACCCCGGTTTCGCCTCGAATCAGGACCCCCTGGGAGGACTGGGCGATGGATTCGATATACTGGAAAATGGAGAGCATTTTCTTGTTGTTGGTGATGATTTCGCTGAAGGCCTTGGGGTTTTCCAGGGAAGGGGAGAGGATGTGCTGCTTCAGGGCGAAATTTTCCCGCTTTAATTCCTTGAAGGCCAATGCCCGGTTGACCGAGGTGACCAGACGGTCGGATTCCACCGGTTTGATCACATAATCGAAGGCCCCCGATTTCATGCACAGGACCGCCGTATCCACATCCACCGCACCGGTGACGACGATCGCAGGAACATCCGGAAAATCGTGGCTGACCCGTTCCAGGAGTTCCTTTCCGGTGATATGGGGCATGGACAGGTCCAAAAGCAGCACCTCGATCACCTGCTTGGAAAAGATATCCATGACCAGTCGACTGTCCGAACAGGTGAGCAGGTTGTTCATGCCCGCCATCCGCAGGGTGGTGTCGATGGACAGCAGAATCGATTCTTCGTCGTCCACGATCAGGATCGGATAGGGAGGGTGCAGGGTTTCATTCATGGTCGGCCTTTCCTGCGGAATTCTCCGCATGGGGTGAATCGTTCGGGGACTTTACCGGGAATGCAATCCGGGCCGTCGTGCCTTTTCCGGGCGTGGAGGTGAATGTCATGGCGCCGCCGTGCTCCTCCATGATCCGCTCCGAAATAGAGAGGCCGAGGCCGGTGCCGCCGGTTTCCCGTTTGGTGGTGAAAAACGGGTCTCGAACCCTTTGAAGCAGATCCTCGCCCATGCCGCTTCCCTGGTCCCGAATCTCTATCACGACGGTGTCTTCATCCGTGTTGCGGAAGGTCGACAGCCGAATGGCCCTGTCCTTTTCCGGCAGGGCCTGGCAGGCGTTGACCAGAAGATTGATGATGACCTGCTCGATCCGCTGGGAATTTCCTTTTACGGATGGAAGATTCGGCTGGTAATCGGCGGAAAAATCGATCGTCGATTTTTTGATCAGATTGTCCACCAGTCCCACCGCCTTTTGCGTGATTCGGTTGATGTCCACCGCTTCGGAAAGATCGGCGGGCTGCTGACGGGCGAAGTCCTTGAGATCGGCGACGATGCTCTTGACCCGGGCGGCGCCGTCTTCGATATGGTTGAGCAGCACCGGCACCCGGTCCCGAAGGAGACAGTAACTCATGTTATGAACATAGAAATCCCCGTGCCGGCTGCAATGGTCATTCAGAATGGGAATGGCCGATGCCCAGGCCTTTCGAAGGATGGGGGCGTTCAACATTACCGACATGATCGGATTGTTGATCTCATGGGCCACCCCTGAGACCAAGGTGCCCAGTGAGGCCATTTTGGCGGCCTGAAAGAGCTGTTCCCGATGCAGTCGGGACCGGGCCTCGGTTTCCAGCCGCTCTTTTTCCCCTTTGACCCCCTGCCAAATGATGTAGCCGGAGAGGGTTGAGATCAGCAGAAGAATCCCGAGACTGATCAGGGAAACATTGCGGGTGAGGGCGGCGATTTCGGCCCGAACATCCTCGATGTAGATGCCGGTGCCGATAATCCATCCCCAGGGTTCGAATCCTTTCACATAGGAGATTTTGGGAACGATTCTGTCGGGGTCGTCCTTCCACTGCCATTCATAATCCACATAACCGGCCCCCTGTTTTTTTACCGTCTCCACAAACGCCACGAAGAGCCGTTTTCCGTTGGGGTCGGCGTAATCGGAAATATCCTGGCCTTCCAGATCCGGCCGGTAGGGATGCATGATCAGACGGGGATGCATATCATTGATCCAGTAATAATCTTTGGATTCCGGCCCGTACCGCAGCCGGCGAAGGTGGTCGATCGCCTGCCGGCGGGCTTCCGGGACGGTGATATCCCCCGATTCGGCCTTTCTTTCAAATGCCTTGACTGCGCTCCAAGCCGATTCGGTGAGTTCCCGAATGGTCTCCCGCTTCAGCGCCATCATACTCGATTCCATCCGGGGAAGGATCAGAAAGAAGAGAGTGGTGACAAACAAAACGACCGTCAGCACCACCGGAAAGATGATTTTGAAGGGAAGGGCCTCAAAATATCTTTTTTCGGAACCTTTTCTCATGGCCGTAGCGATGAAAATAGGGGGGGATGGATGCGCATTACGAGGGGTATGAATCCGCCCGTGTGTTCCTCAGGATAGAGGCGCGGACCGATATTCGAAAGGCTTCTGCAAACGCCTGATGACGGGGTGTCTTGGCAAAATATTTGCATGTACTGCCGTAGTCGCGAAAAGTCAAGATTTCAGTACAAATTGGTTTAATCCTTTACCAAATTGTCGTAAATTTGTCAATTTTTTGACAATGAATGTCATTTCACCCTTGCCAGGGGTGATTTTATCTTCATCTTCTATCAACATATTGAAAAAAGACATTTCGAGACCCGATCTATTCGGGTTTCATGCAATCGAACGGGAGGTATCTTTAGAGAAAATGTGAGAAGACAATCGATTACACCGGAATCATTTACCCCCTACACCTTATATGAATATAAAATAGGCTTTTTGCCGCATTTTGCCGGGTGTTCGTGGTCCTTATCATTAGGACAATCATAGAAATCAGGGGGTGTTTTGTTTATAAAAAGTTTTGAAGGAGGTATTCAAAAATGGTTGAAAATATATTTTCAGGCTGGACATCGATTCTTTATATATTCCTGGCGCTCGCCTACTTTTTCTTTATTTTTCGCGTCAATCGATTGGAAAAAGCAAAGGCCCTCAACAGGCCCCTCAGCGATGCGGAATGCCTGTGGCGGTTGGCCCGGAAAAGAGAATGCAGCGAATATGATATTTTCGGTGAGTCCACCGGCAACTGGATGGTGCCCCGAAGCAAGATAGAGAAAGATTTCAAAGACTACCTGCTCAACGGGGATGTGCCGTATTATGTTCGGGATTACATTCGAAAAAATCGCGGAGAGGTCGCCGGCAATTTTTGCCGCCCTGCTAAACGCCGCTTCTGAGCAGATAAAAACAGGCGAAGGCAACCGCTTGAGGATTATTGAGCGGTTGCTTTCCAGATAAAGGGGCGAGGGCGCCGGGGGCGGGAGTCGGGTTGAATATAGCCGTGCTTTCGGTAGTATTTTTTCAGGTGACTCTTGTATTCCTGCCGCTTTCTGTTCGGATAATAAGCTCCGGCCTTTTCCCGAAGACGGGGGGCCGGATTGATTCCGAGCACCGGGCGCCTGCTCCGGAACCCTTCGGCGGAATGACCATACCCGTATCTCGGTGCGAAAATCACCCGGTAACCGTCCCGATCCTTCGCTTCCCCACCTTCGTATTGCCGAGCCCTGGTGGATGCGATCTCTTGAGAAAGGTCTTCAGCCTCCTCAATGACCGCTTCGGCTTTTTGATTGGCGGCCTGAAGCCGTTTTTTCGCCAGGGCCTGTTGCTGCTTCAGAAGATCGAGGCGGCGCTCCTCTCTGGCCAGCCGTTCGGATACCATTCGGTTCAGATCGGCTTCGCGGTCATAGGGAATTTCTTTGATTTTATTCAAAGTTTCCGCCCCGGACAGTTCGCTCCGGGGCGGCTTGACATTGGAGAAATTTCTGACCCCGTTTTCATCCGTCCAGGAATAGATTCCGCCATATGCGGTGGTTGTGAAAATAACCGCCCATATCGTCAGGAAAATCCGAAAAAATACTCGCATGGAGACCTCCTTTTTCATGCCGGCTGCGTAAAAACCGATCCATTCCTTCTCAGGTTCTTGTCCGTGAGTCGAAGAATATTGGTAAAACGCACATCTTGCCCGGCCTTCGGGTAAAACGGCGCGACAAATTTCGATTTTCTTTGCGCCCGCCTCGGTTTCATTCTTATATAATGGATCGGATTCATGCGGTTTTCAAGCGGTGCTGCCCGAATCGATGCGCCCGGGAAGGTGATTTTCCATTGATTGTTGATGGATATCCGAATATAGGTGGGTGTCTATAGGCAAAAAACCAATTATTTAAAATGAGGATTGACATCATGCCGATAAAGATACCGGTCGGTTTCAGAATCATCTGCTGGTCGGTCTGCTGGGTCGGTCTCATCCTGGTGGGTGCTGCCGCCGCCCGGGATGCGGACGCCATTGTTTCCGACAGTTTTCATTACATGAGAGGAGAGGCCTCGGTCTCCACCGTGGTGATGACCATTCACCGCCCCGACTGGGAGCGGCAAATGACCGTCAATGGGTGGACCCGGGGAGAGAAGGACAGTCTGCTTCGGATCATCGAACCGCCCAAGGACGAGGGCAACGGCACCCTGAAAAAGGGGCCGGAGATGTGGACCTACAACCCCAAGGTGAACCGGGTCATTAAGCTGCCGCCCTCCATGATGTCCCAGTCCTGGATGGGGTCGGACTTTTCCAACAACGACCTGGCCAAATCCGACACCCTCCTTTACGATTACGATCATGTTCTGGAAGGTACGGAAACCCACGAGGGAAAAAAGGTCTATCTGATCAAATCGATTCCCAAGCCCAAAGCGCCGGTCATCTGGGGCATGCAGCGGCTCAAGATTCGGGAGGATCATGTGATGCTGGAGGAGACTTTCTATGACGAAGATCTCAATCCGGTCAAGATCCTGACGAGCAGCGATATTCAAATGCTGGGAGGGCGGCTGTTTCCCAAATTCACCACCATGCGCAAGGCGGAAGACCCCGAAGAATACACCCGGCTGGAATACAAGGCTCTGGAATTCAAAGAAGATCTTCCCGACCGCATTTTTACCCTGTCCCGCCTGAAAAACCCGCGGAGGTAGCGGCTTGTCCATCCACTTCAAGATGGCCTGGCGCAATATCTGGCGCAACCGGCGCCGCTCTCTTCTGACCATGCTCGCCATCGCCTTTGCCTGTGCCCTGCTGGTGTTCATGCTCTCCTTTCAGTTCGGCTCCTACGAGGCGATGCTCAATTCGGCCATTAAAATCCACACCGGTTATTTCCAGATTCAGGCCGAAGGGTATCAGGATAAAAACGATATACGATCGGTGGTCCCGAATCCCGAAAAGGTGGCCCGCATTCTGGATAATATTCCCCAGGTATCCGCCTACACCTTTCGGGCCTCGGCCTTTTCTCTGGCCTCCTCCGAAGAGCGAACCTACGGGGTGGCGGTGAGCGGCATAGATCCGAACAAGGAGGCGGCGGTCTCCAGCATCAAGCGGCTGATCCGGGAAGGGGAATACCTTTCCGAAGGGGATTCGGATGAAGCCCTGGTCGGGGCGTTGCTGGCCAAGAACCTGCGGGTGGGGATCGGGGATGCGATCACCCTGCTGGGCCAGGGACGGGACGGATCGGTGGCGGCCACCGTTGTGACGGTGAAAGGCATCTTCAGCTCCGGGCTTGACGACTTCGACCGCAATGCCGTTCATATCCCTTTGAAGTATTTCCAGGAGGTTTTTTTCATGCGGGGTGCGGTCCATACGGTGGTGGGCCTCACGCCCTCGCTGTGGGACCTGCCGAAGGTGGTGGATGCGGCGGAAGCACGCCTGGCCGGCTTGAACACCGACCGGCCCCTGGCGGTCCTCGACTGGAAAGAACTCATGCCCGGCCTGGCCCAGGCGATCATGATCGATCTTATCAGCGCCTTGATTTTTTACATGCTGCTGATTCTCGTGGTCGCCTTCAGCATCCTCAACACCTTCCTCATGGCGATCTTCGAGCGTACCCGGGAGTTCGGGGTGCTGATGGCCATGGGAACCACAAAAGAACGGTTGACCCGGTTGCTGATGACCGAGTCGATGATCATGACGGTTCTGGGGATTGCAGGAGGCATTCTGCTGGGCGGCCTGGTGACGCTCTATTTTCAGAAGCACGGCATCAGCATGGGGGATTCTTCGGAGCTGTTCCGTCAGTTCGGGATTTCGGGTCGGATATACCCCCGGTTCACGCCGCTGTCTGCCGCCATCGGACCCTCGCTGGTTTTGGTGATCACGTTTCTGGTGGCGCTCTATCCGGCTTTCAAGGTGCGAAAGCTGCGCCCGGTCGAAGCCTTGTCTTACGTTTAGAGGGAAGAACTCCATGCATTTTCAGCTGGCCTGGCGCAACATCTGGCGAAATCCCCGGCGGACGGCGGTAATTCTGATCGCGGTCGTGATCGGGGTCTGGTCCATGGTCTTCCTCGGGGCCCTGATGGTGGGGGTGAGCGACCAGATGGTTCGAAACAGCATTGCGACCCTCACCGGCAGTCTTCAGATTCATTCCCCCGGATACCGGGCCGACCCGGTCATCGACCATTCTATGGATCATCCCGAGGAAGTGATCTCGGTTTTAAAAAAGACCCTGCCGGTCGGAGCCGAGTGGGCTTCCCGGGTACGGGTGCATGCGGTGGCGAGCAATGCCCGCCATTCCTCCGGAGTCACCCTGGTGGGGATCGATCCGGCCAGGGAGGCGGCGGTCTCTTTTATCGGCGGCGCGGTGGACGAGGGCCGTTATCTCGACGCCGAAGATCCCTACGGAATTCTGGTGGGCCGAGCCCTCCTGGAAAACTACGAAACCCGATCGGGGCATAAGCTGGTGCTGATGAGCGAGGACGCCGCAGGCGAGATCGCCTCCCGGGCCTTTCGCATCGTGGGGGTGTATACGGCGGAATTGGCGGCCACCGAAAAACAGTTCGTCTTTGTCACAAAGGCCGCAGCCCAGGAGATGCTCGGAATGGGCGACGCCGTTTCGGAAATCGCGGTGCTGCTGCCGAACCCCACCGCAGGGGACGACTCCGCGGCGGCGCTTCAATCCGCCCTTCCCGAACAATACGCGGTCCATACCTGGCGGGAGCTGCTGCCGCTGGTGGAGGCCTACCTGGAGATCAACCGCAAGTCGGTGGCCATCTGGTATTTCGTGGTCTTCATCGCCATGGGATTCGGGATTGTCAACACCATGTTGATGGCCGTCTACGAGCGGATTCGGGAGTTCGGTCTGCTCAAAGCGCTGGGGATGAAACCGGGATGGATCATTCGGGGGGTGGTGACCGAGTCTCTTCTGTTGCTCATGATGGGGATTCTGGCGGGGAACTTCCTGGCCCTGTCCACCGTTCTGATCGTGGCACGGACCGGAATCGATCTCTCGGTCTTTGCCGCCGGGGCGGAATTCGCCGGCATGCCCCGGGTGATCTATCCGGTGCTGAAAACGGAGCATGTGACGGCGGCCAATCTGGTGGTGCTGGTATTGGGGCTGATCGTGAGCCTCTATCCCGCATTCAAGGCGGCCCGGTTTACACCGGTGGAGGCCCTGGCCCACACCTGACCGGCGCCGCTCCAGATATTGACAAAACCGCTTCGAAGGAAGACATTTAAAGCCGATACGGCCTGGTTCCATGTTTTCGTTGCCGTTTCAAGGGACAGGCGCACAATGCCTGCCTCGATTCAAAAAACCGGTGGATTCATGAACCGTTCACACCGGAGGTACTATGAAGGATGACACCGCCTCGATTTTGCTGGTTGAGGACGATGCCGAGAACATTCTAGAGATTCAGGATGCGTTTCAAAGCTGGCATCAGCCCATGGCCCTCGAGTTGGCCCGGAATCTTCAGGAAGCCTTTTCCTCGATTCGACGGCGGGCCCCCGATCTGGTGATCACCGATTTCTGGCTTCCCGACGGCAAAGGCGTGGATCTCATTACCTCCAGCGGAAACGGAAAACAATTTCCGGTCATCGTCATGACCGGCGACGGAGACGAGGAGCTGGCGGTAAAAAGCCTCAAGGCCGGGGCGCTGGATTATGTGGTCAAAACCTCCCGGTCCATGGCCATTATGCCGCGGATCGCCGAACGGATCCTTCGGGAGTGGCGGCACATTCTGGTGCGCAGGCGGGCCGAGCAGGCATTGCGGGAAAGCGAGGAGCGGCTTCGACAACTGGCCGAAAACATCAAGGAACTCTTCTGGCTGCGAAACCGGGACGGCATGCTCTATGTGAGTCCGGCCTACGAAGAGATCTGGGGGCGAAGCCGCCAGAGCCTTTACGAAGACCCGGATTCCTTTCTGGAGGCGATCCATCCCGAAGACCGGGGTCGGGTGCGGGCCGCGGTGAATCGAGCCTGGTCCACGGGTTCGGGCGCTTTTGACGAGGAATACCGGATCATTCGGCCCGACGGGGCGGTCCGCTGGATACGGGCCAGGTCCTATCCGGTGCCGGAGAAGGCCGAGGAGTTCCGGACCGTCGGCACCGCCGAGGACATCACCGAGCGTCGCACCGCCCAGGAAGAGGCCTTGCGGCTGGCGGCCATTGTGGAATCCTCCGAAGACGCCATCATCGGAAAATCTTTGGACAGGACTATTCTGACCTGGAACGCCGGGGCTGAAAAAATGTACGGGTACACTGCGGAAGAGGCCGTCGGAAAGGATATTTCCATTATTATTCCGCCGGATCGGCTGGAAGAAAACCATCGGGCATTCGAAAGCGCGGCCCGGGATGAGCGGGTGAACCAGTTCGAGACGGTGCGGGTGTCCAAATCCGGCCATCCGATACCGGTGTCTTTGACCGTCTCCTCCATGAAAGATCGCAACGGCCGAGTCGTCGGGGTCTCCTCCATCGCCCGGGACCACACCCTGCGAAACGAACTGGAAAAACAGCTTCGCCAGGCCCAGAAGATGGAGGCCATGGGCACCCTGGCCGGCGGCATCGCCCATGATTTCAACAATATCCTGTTTCCCATCATCGGGTATTCCGAAATCACCCTGGAGGATGTGCCCGAAAACAGCATGGCCCGGCGCAATATCAACCAGATTCTCAAGGCCGCCTATCGGGCCCGGGACCTGATTCAGCAGATTCTGGCCTTCAGCCGGCAGACCGAGCAGGAGGTTCGGCCCATCCGCATGCAGCCGATCCTGAAGGAGGCCCTGAAATTTTTGAAATCCTCCTTCCCGGCCAATATCCGCATTCAGCCCCGGATCGATGAAAACAGCGGGCCGGTGCTGGCGGATCCCACCCAGATCTACCAGATCATCATCAATCTTTCCACCAATGCCTACCATGCAATGCAGGAGACCGGAGGCACCTTGGAGGTGATTCTGTCTTCGGTGAATCTGGAGGCGGATGCGGTGGGCGGCCGGGATATCGACCCCGGTGTGTATAACTGCCTGACGGTGCGGGACAACGGCATCGGGATTTCTTCTTTCGATCTGGACAGAATATTTGAACCCTATTTCACCACCAAAGAAAAAGGCAAGGGGACCGGGCTGGGGCTGTCCATGGTCCACGGCATCGTCAAGAACCGGGGCGGGGACATTCAGGTGGAGAGCGAACCGGGTCGGGGCGCCGAGTTTCGCATCTATTTTCCCGCCGTCGACACCGATACCGATGAAATCAAATCGACCCCGGATGTCGCGCTTCCCCATGGGAACGAGCGTATCTTGCTGATCGACGATGAGGAGGCGATCCTGAATATGGGCCAGCAGATGCTGACCCGGCTGGGGTATGCCGTCATCACCCGAAACGACAGCCGAACCGCTCTGTCGTTGTTTTCGGAGCGTCCCTATGACTTCGATCTGGTGATCACCGATCTTTCCATGCCCGGCATGACCGGGATTCAACTGACCCGTGAACTGCTCCGATGCCGGCCCGGCATTCCGGTGATCATGTGCACCGGATTCAGCGACCAAATTACCGAAGATCGAGCCGGAGAATTGGGGATCAAGGAGCTCATCCTGAAGCCGATTCTGAAGGAGGACATCGCCCGGTCGATTCGCCAAGTTCTGGACCGAAAGGGCTGATTTGGATTTGAGGAGGGAATAACCGATGGCGATTGTGGAATGCACCGATGTGGTCAAGACCTATCAGCAGGGCAAGGTGGATGTGCGGGCCTTGCGGGGGGTGACGCTTTCCATCGATACCGGCGGGTTTGTGGCCCTGGCCGGCCCCTCGGGCTCCGGAAAAACCACGCTTTTAAATTTGATCGGCGGTCTGGACGAACCCGATTCTGGGCATATCACTGTGGACGGGAATCCTTTTGATGAAATGAGCCAGTCCCGGCTGGCGGAGCTTCGTCTGAACAAGATCGGATTTATTTTTCAGGCCTACAATCTGATTCCGGTTCTCTCGGCGGTGGAAAACGTCGAATACGTGATGCTCCTGCAGGGGGTCGGGGCCGGGGAGCGCCGGGAACGGGCCCGGGCCATTCTGGACGAGGTGGGCCTTTCGGATATGTACAACCGCCGTCCGGCCGAGCTTTCGGGCGGACAGCAGCAACGGGTGGCGGTGGCCCGGGCGATCGTATCGAACCCGGCCCTGGTGTTGGCCGACGAACCCACCGCCAATCTGGATTCCAAAACCGGCAACGGTCTGCTGGAAATGATGGCCGAGATGAACCGGACCAAAAAAGTCACCTTTATCTTCTCCACCCACGATCAGCGGGTCATGGACTATGCCCGGCGACTGATTCGAATCCAGGACGGCCGGGTGGCCGAGGATGTCGACAAGGCGGCCTGAGCCCGCCTTCACCGCATTATGCGCCGGCTTTTTTCCCTCCTCACGGCTTTATTCGTTCTTGGCCTGCCTTTCATCGCCGAAAGCGCGGAGGTCAAAAAATGGTATGATGCCCTATCCCCCCAATGGGGCGGTCACCTGCGGACCCGCGGATATGCCGGCCGTCCGGACGATGAATCGGTCTATGATCTGGTGGGTGCCCGCACCTATTATGACGGCTCCCTGGAATTCCGCCTCAAAAACAAGCTGTTTTTCGAAGACTGGGGGATTCTGGAAACTCATTACGAAGCCTTTCTGAACGGCGGGGATACCCGGGAGAAAGGTCGGGAACTGGAAAGGCGGTTTCCGGATCTTTTCGACGGCGGATTCGAGGCGGCCGGGGTTCGGCCGGTGGAAGATGACCGGCGGCTGATGGATTTGACCGAAACACTGGACCAGGATGACGGCCACATTTTGTATCACCGCCTCGATCGGCTGGTCTTCACCATGCAGCCCAAGTGGGGAACGGTTCGACTCGGTCGGCAGGCCCTCACCTGGGGCAACGGCATGCTCTTCAATCCCATGGACCTGTTCAATCCCTTCGCCCCCACCGATGTCGACCGCGACTATAAAATCGGGGACGATATGGCCGTGGCCCAGTTTTCATTGGAAGAGCTGGGAGAGTTTCAGGTCCTCTATGTTCCCCGGCGAAACCCCGCATCGGGCGATCTGGAATGGGACAGTTCCGCGGCGGCCGGAAAATTCCATTTTTTTCATGGAAGTCGGGAATTCGATCTGATGGTCGCCCGGAACTATGAAAATCTTGTATTCGGAGCCGGGGCCCTGGGGTATCTGGGTTCCACGGCCTGGCGGTTCAGCGGCGCCTGGACTTTTCTTCCCGAGGAGAGCGAGATCGATCACTATCTAAGCCTGGTGGCCAACCTCGATTATTCATGGGTCTGGTGGGAGCGCAACTGGTACGGATTTTTGGAATTCTACTACAACGGTCTGGGCGAAAACGACTATAATCAGGCGTTAGGTGATCCGGATCTGATGAGGGCTCTCGACCGGGGGGAGATCTTCACTCTGGGTCGCATCTATCTGGCCGGGCACGTCAACCTGGAAGTGCATCCCCTGGTGAATCTGTTTCTGACCGGCATCCTCAATTTCACCGATCCTTCTCTGGTGCTTCAGCCCCGCGGAACCTGGAGCATGACCCAGGATCTGGATCTGATGGCGGGGGCGACCCTTTACATCGGCGGCCCGGGCACCGAATACGGTGGATTCGATCTGCCGGGCGCCGATTTTCAGATCGTGCCCGCCGACAATGCTTATGTGTGGCTGACCTGGTATTTTTGATTGTCTCACGGCAGGTTTCGGGACTTTCGCTTGACAAGAGCTGCTCATCATTCAATTAATAACGGGCCTGTTCCAGGAGCATGTCGATGATCCCGAATATGGAGGTCAATCAGATATCCATTCTCGAGAGCCAGCGGTGAGCCGATCGGATTTCTGCTCCATCAGGGAACGTTTTTTCCCGACTCAGTTCTTTTACAACTTGAATTCTTCTTGTATCCGGATAGTGCTTCGTGAATATCGGGAAAGCCGGGCTCAACGTGTCCGAGCGCCACTTGACTTCAATCAATGTTTGTGGCCTCTTGTCACGAGACACCAGAAAATCGATCTCTTTTCCGGCTTTATTCTTCAAATAAGACAGGGCCATATCCTCCCCGTAGCAGTCCACCCGAAAATGGATGGTCTTCCAGAGTGCGCAGGCCGTCAGATTCTCCAAGCGGATGCCGAGATCATCCGGCAACTGGCCCGTATCGTAAAAATAATACTTGGGCGCCTTCAGAATTGACCGGGAGATTTTCCGGTGAAACGGCGGTACTTTGAAAATGACATACATGTTTTCCAGAATGGACAGCCACCGCTTGACGCTTTTATCCGAACATTCCAGATCCCGTGCAAGAGCACTGTAGGAAATCGGGCTGCCGACTTTGGTTTTGAGCAGCTCGATCAGGGTTTCCACGGTGGTGATCTCCTGGACATTTTCTAAATCTATGAGATCTTGTCTTAAGATAATATCCAGATGTGATTTCTTCCACCGCTTGTAAAACCGGATGGAACCATCCAGATAGGGTTCCGGAAATCCGCCGATCTTCAGGAGCTTATCCAGTTCGGAATCTAAGTTTTCCGGTGCGAGAAGGTCGTTGATTTCTTTCAGATCGAGGGGATGCAATCGGAATTGAAAAAAACGCCCGGCAAGGGAGTCTCCGACTTTGCGATAAGTGTCCAGTTTTGCGCTTCCGGTAACGATGATCGACGGCGGAATTCCTTCCGTATCGTAGATCCCTTTGATCCAGGACTTCCAGTTCTTCATTTTGTGGAGTTCATCAAAAATCACCAGATCCTTTGAACGGTCCCAGGATTTTTCCAGCAGACTGAGGCGGTGTTCCGAACGATCAAAATTGAGGTAATCTAATTCGGGGCGCAGCATTTTGGCAATGGTGGTCTTACCCGTCTGACGAGGACCGGTGATAAGGATGATCTTTTTATCAAGATCCTGGCGGATATTTTTCTCGAGATATCGTTTCATGAAGACTATTTTGCCATCCGTTCCGAAAAAGTCAAGGCTAAATCGGAATTTCCTCCGAAAAAGGTATCAAGTTCCGGAGGTGGGAAAAAGACTGCATCGCAGAGACCCGAGGCGGGTCCGTATTGTCCGGGTCCGGAGAAGTGAAAGGCTTCTTGAGATAACCGCTCTTTAAACGGAGACCACTACGTTCTTATAAATAGAAACCGAATTGAGTTGACAAACTGAAAACATCTGAGATAGTTGCGTATGAGCCGGCTTCGGACCGGCTTTTTTATTTGAAATATAACATGAAAAGGAGACTTTATCCAATGAAGAATTTTTCTCGGTCTGGTGCATTGCTATCTGCGGGTCTGGCGGTTCTGGTACTTTGTTTCTCATTTCCGGCGGCATCTGTCGCGGTCGCCGAAAACGTGAAGTTCGGGCATGTGGCCCCCCAGTTTCACGGACAGTCCAAGGGGGTGGATGCCTTTGCCGCCTATGTCAAAGACAAGACCGACGGGCGGATCGATATCGCCACCTTTCCCGCCGGACAGCTGGGCGGGGAGCGCTCCATGGCCGAACAGGTACAGTCCGGCACTCTTCAGATCGCCGCCTTGACCACGGCGGTGCTTCAGAATTTCGTGCCCCAGTGCGCCATTCTGGACATGCCCTTTATTTTTCCCGATCGACAAACCGCCTATGCCACTCTCGATGACCCGGAGGTGCAGGAGAAGATTTTTTCTTATTTTCCCAAAAAGGGGTTTATCGCCATCGGCTGGACCGAGAATGAAATCCGGGATTTTTCCAACAGCAAGCATCCGGTCCGAACCCCCGCGGACATCAAAGGATTGAAGGTTCGCGTGATGAACTCTCCGGCCTATCTCGACACGTTTAAACAGCTCGGCGCATCCCCGGTAGGGATTCCCTTTCCGGAAACCTACAATGCGCTTCAGACCGGGGTCATCGACGCCCAGGAGAATCCGATTCTTACCTCAGTGCTCATGAAGTTCACCGAAGTGACCAAACACGTCACCCGAACCCAGCACTGCCTGACCGAGTGTGTCATCGTGGTCTCGACGGATTACTGGGACAGCCTTTCCAAAGAAGACCGGGCGGTATTCAGGGAAGCCGCCAAAATCACCATCGATATCAATCGAAAGGAGAACGCCGCACTTCATGAGAACCTGCCCGGACTGGGCATCTCCATCGAGGAATACGCCAGGAGAAACGGCATTGAAATTCTGGACCTGACCCCTGAAGAACGCAAGGCCTTCCGCAGCGCCATGACACCTGTGTGGGACAAGTACCGGAAAAAGATCGGGGATGATCTCTTCGACTTTATGCTTTCCAAAATCGAGAGCCATCAACAGTAATCGGGTATCCGGCAGATATCTAAAGTTACCTGAAAAGCTTAAAAAAAACGGGGAAGAATTCCATTCCTTCCCCGTTCACATATGACGGAGAACCGCTTTGCACAAGATCGCCGATTTTATTGATCGGGTGGAGAACATTACACTGGTATGGACCATTCTGGGCCTCGCCTTTATCGGGTTTGTTCAGGTGATCTGCCGCTATCTGTTTAATTACAGTTTTACCTGGTTTGAAGAATTCGGCCGTTTTATGGGGGTCTTCTTGGCGTTTCTGGGGGCCGGCATCGGGGTGAAAACCGGCAGCCATTTCACCATGGACCTGGTGGTCATCCATTTAAAACCCCCATGGCAGCAGTTGCTCCGGTCTCTGACCTCGGCGGGTTGCGGTGTGTTTTTCTTTTTTGTGGCCTGGTTTTCCGTAAAAATCGTCAGCCGCATGTACGGATATGAAACCACCTCACCCACCATGGAGATTCCCATGTATATTCCCTACCTTCCCATTCCCGTCTTCTCGGTGGTGATGGGGATTCGGTTCTGCATTCTGAGCGTGGTATGCGTTCGGCAGGCGTTTCCCGGAAGCCTTCCGCACAGGGACGGGGACCCGGAAGGGGAGACCGCATCATGATCGCGGCCATCTGCATCAGTTTCGCCGGACTGCTCCTGGCCGGAATGCCCATAGCGGTGATTCTGGTGATCACCACCGCTATGGCACTGGTTTTTTTCACCAGCACACCGCTCCACATCATTCCCCAGCAGCTCTTCAACGCATTGGACAAGTTCGTTTTGCTGGCGGTTCCGTTTTTCATATTGGCCGGGGCCATCATGACCCGGGGCAGCATCGCCAAGCGTCTGGTGGCGTTCGTCAATGCCCTGGTGGGGTGGTTTCCGGGGGGGCTGGCGATGGCGGGAATTCTGGCCTGCATTTTCTTTGCGGCCATCTCCGGGTCTTCGCCGGCCACCGTGGTGGCCATCGGCTCGGTGATGATTCCGGCCCTGATCAAAGGGGGATACGGAGAGCGGTTTTCCCTGGGATTGATCACTGTCTCCGGGTCCCTGGGGATTGTGATTCCGCCCTCCATTCCCATGATTCTCTACTGTCTGGTAATGAATGTGTCGGTGGCGGAAATGTTCATGGCCGGGGTCCTCCCCGGGCTGCTCATCGGCGGCTGTCTCATGGCCCATACCTATGTGGTGGCCAAAAAGCATGATTGGCGGATCGAAACCCGGGCCTCTCTTTCCGAGGTGGTTCGAACCGCCAAAGAAGGCAGCTGGGCCCTTTTTTTGCCCTTTTTGGTGCTGGGCGGGATCTATTCGGGCATCTTCACCCCCACCGAAGCCGCGGCCGTGAGCGTGGTTTACGCCCTGGCGGTGGAAATGTTCATCTATCGGGAGTTCGGATTCAGAGAAATTACCCCTATCTGTCGGGAGGCGGCGGTGCTTTCCGCCTGTCTTCTCTTTATTCTCTCCTGCGCCATGACCTTCATCTGGCTCTTAACCGCGGAACAGATCCCCCAACAGCTGGCGGATGTCATTATCCGACACATTTCAAACCCCTGGATGTTCCTTCTGACGGTGAACATCCTGTTTCTGATTCTGGGCTGTTTTGTGGATGATGTGAGCGCCATGCTGATCCTGGCGCCGCTTTTTCTGGAGACACTGAACCGGTACCAGATCGACCTGGTTCATTTCGGGGTGGTGATGGTCCTGAATATCCAGTTGGGTATGCTCACCCCGCCCTTCGGCCTGAACCTGTTTGTCTCCTCCGGCATCACCGGCAAACCGCTTATGACGATCGCCCGAGGGGTGGCTCCCTTTCTGGCCATCATGCTGCTCTGCCTGCTGGTGATTACTTATGTTCCCTGGATCTCTCTGGTTCTTCCCGATTTATTCCTTCGGTAAAGGAGACTGTATTGTTGAAAGAAAATATCAAACAAGAATTTATGGAGGTGGTCGGCAAAGACCGCTCCCTTCACCGAACCGAAGAACTCTCCTGCTATGCCTACGATGCGTTTGTGGCCGAGGCCATGCCGGACCTGGTTCTCTTTCCGAAGACCACCCAAGAGGTCTCCGCGATCATGAAAACGGCATCCCGCTACAAGGTGCCGGTAACCGGAAGAGGGGCGGGCACCAGCATCTGCGGGGCCCCGGTGCCGGCCCGGCACGGGGTGGTGGTCTGTTTTTCCAAGATGGATGAGATTATCGAGGTCAATACCAGAGACCGGTACGTGATCGTTCAGCCGGGGGTGGTGAACGGAGATCTCCAGCGGGCCTTGGCGCCGTTCGGATTTTTCTATCCCCCGGACCCCGGCTCCATGGAGGTCTCCACCATCGGCGGCAACGTGGCCCAGAACGCCGGCGGATTGCGGTGCCTCAAATACGGGGTCACCGCCGACTATGTGCTGGGGATGAAGGTTGTGCTGGCCTCGGGCAAGGCGGTCCGGTTCGGCAGCCGGAATGTGAAGGATGTCACCGGATACCGGATCTCGGAGCTTTTCTGCGGGTCCGAAGGCACCCTGGGATTGATGACCGAGGTGACCCTCAAGGTGGTGCCCCTGCCGGAAACCACCCGGACCCTGATGGTGACCTTCAACCATCTGGATGACACCGCCAAATCGGTGTCGGACATCATCGGCGCCGGCATCATCCCCACGGCCATGGAGCTTCTGGACAAGATGACCATGAACGCCATCGAGGATTCCGCCAACCTGGGGCTGCCCCGGAATGCGGCCGGCTCTCTGCTGATTGAGGTGGACGGGGTCAAAGAGGCCTGCGACCGGGAGATCGAAAAAATCATCCAAAAGGTTCGGGATAACCATGCCGCCGACATCCAGGTGGCGGAGACCAAACCGGAGCAGGACCGCCTCTGGACCGCCCGGCGGTCGGCCTACGGGGTGTTCGCCAAGCTGGCCCCGGACATCGTCACCGAGGATGTTACGGTGCCGGTTTCCAAGGTGCCGGAGATGATTCGAAACATCGAAGCCATCGCCGAAAAGCATGATCTGACCATGGGGGTGCTGGCCCATGCGGGCGACGGCAATATGCATCCTCTGGCCCCCACCGATCGGACGGACAAGGACCACTGGCGCCGGGTGGAGCTGGCTTTTAAAGAGATCTTCGAGGCCGCGGCCGCCCTGGGCGGCACCCTGTCGGGCGAACACGGCATCGGCATCGCTAAAGCTCCCTACCTGGGCCTGGTCATGGACAAAGACTCCATCGAGTTCATGTCGGTGATCAAAAAAGCGGTGGATCCCGACAATCTTCTCAACCCGGGGAAATTCGTATGAGCCGGACCACGCTTCAGAATTGCGGCCGGTGCGGGCTGTGCCTGTCGGCCTGCCCGGTCTATAAAGTGCTCAAAGAAGAGCATGCCTCGCCCAGGGCCCGGCTGAAACTGATTCAGGCATACAAGAACAAAACCCTTCCCACTTCGCCGGTCCTCCAGGAGCTGGTCTCCAAATGCCTCATGTGCGGCAGGTGCGCGGCCATGTGCCCGTCGGGCATCAACCACTACGGCAAATTCATGGAAATGCGCCGGGAGATGGCCGCGGCCCACGGCGACAAAATCGAGATCCGCAGCCTGGTGTTCATGCTGGCCCGGGAATACCGGCTGCGGGCCGCCGCCGGGGTGGCGCGGATCGGACGGGGGCTGCTGCCGGCCTCCTTTCAGAAGAAAAGCCGGTTGGGGAATATCCCCCTCGACCGGTTTCCCCGATTTCCCGGGAAACCGCTCAGGGAAACCCTTCCGGAGGAGATCCCCCCCCAAGGAACCGAGCGGGGGACGGTGGTCTATTTCACCGGATGCGCCACCAACCATCTGTTTGCGGATACCGGCCATGCCTCGGTCCGGGTGCTGACCGCCATGGGGTACCGGGTGCGGATTCCCGAAGGTCAGACCTGCTGCGCCCTGCCCATGCTGTTCCATGGCGCCGCAGACCAGGCCGGAAACAGTATTCAGACCAATATTCAGGCCCTGGGGGCTGCGGAAGATGATCCCATCCTGGTGGACTGCGCCACCTGCGGCGCCGCCCTGAAAAAAGAGTATCCACTGCTTTGCGATACCCTGCACCTCGATTCGGATGTCGTGGCGGGGATCGCCGCCCGGGTCTCCCACATCACCCCCTTTGTATTGGACCATATGGATGAACTCGATTTTCCCGCTGCAGACACGGCCCTGAAGGTCACCAGTCACACCCCCTGTCACCGAAAGCACGGTTTCGGCGGGGAGGATGTGGTGGCCCGGCTGCTGAAGCAGACGCCCGGGGTGGATTACCGGCCGGCTCCGGATGCCGAGGAATGCTGCGGGGGAGGCGGCACCTTTTTTTATGAGTATCCGGAGATTTCAAAGAAGATGGTGGATAAGAAGGTCGCCTCGGCCCGGACCACCGGCGCCGATATCTGGGTAACCGACTGTCCGGTGTGTCGAATCAACCTGGCCGGAAACCTGGATGGGGAGTCGTCCATGCGGGTAATTCATCCTCTGGAATTGATCGATATGCAGCTGGGGCGGTCATGAGGATTTCCCTGAAACAGGGACACGGCGCATTGGATTTGACCGTGTCCGATGACAAAATCCTGGATGTCGTCACCGGCCGGGAGGCGCCGCCCCTGGATGCCGATCGGGCGGCGGAGATCATCGAAACCGGCATTCGGAAAACCGCACCGGCCGATATCCGCACCCGGAAAATCGCTGTTCTGATTCCCGACGACACCCGGCTGTGGGCCCGGGGGGACCGGTTCGTGCCGGTGATCGTGAAAACGCTGTTGGACCTCGGGGTGCCGGAGGAACAGATCACCATCGTGATCGCCCTCGGCGCCCATGCCGATATTCCGCCGGAACGATTTTCGCTCCTGGCCGGGGAATTCTGCACCCAGCGGATCTCCATTCTCAATTCGGCGAATCGGAACCGGGACCGTCTGGTTTCCCTGGGGCGGACCCGGCGGGGCACCCCGATCGAGTTGACCCGGGAAGCCTGTGATGCCGATCATGTGATCGTCTTCGGCGGAATTCTTCATCATGTGCTGGCCGGCTTCGGGGGCGGGCGCAAATACATCCTGCCGGGGATCGCCGGCCATGACGCGATTCAGCGAAACCACTCCCTGGCCCTTCAGGCGGACGGCACGCCTCATCCGCGGGTCCGGCAGGCCGTCCTGGACGGCAATCCGGTCCATGAAGACATGCAGGAGGCGGCCCGCATTTTTCTGCGGGGTAAGACCTCCTGCTTTGCGGCGGTGGCCGCCAATGGGGCCGGAGAGTTGTTTTATGCCGAGGCGGGCGAACTCGACCGAACCTTTCTCAGGGGATGCGACCAGGTCAATCGAGCCTGCGCGGTGGAAGTTCCGGCAAAAGGCGATTTCGCGTTAATTTCCGCGGGCGGGCACCGGACCGACCGGCAGCTTTATCAATCCACTAAGGCATTGTTCAATACGATCGGCGTTGTGAAAGACGGCGGGGATATCCTGTTTGTGGCCCGGGCCGATGAAGGGGCGGGAAATCCGGTCTTTGAAGCGGCCCTCAAACGGTTTCGGGACGATCCCCGACCCCTCGGGGAGACCCTGGCCCGGTCCTTTGACATGCCGGCCTATGTGGCCTGCCGGGTCATCGACATGCTTCACCGGTTCCGGATCACCCTGGTTTCGGGGTTTTCCCGGGAAGAAACTCTGGATCTAGGATTTCGGTATACGGATAATCTCCCGGAATATGTCCGTGGACTCAAGGCCCGGGGATACGTTCTCCCTTATGCCGAAAATGTTCTGCCTCTGGTGGCGGAGTCGGCCCGATCCCGCCGGATGGAAAGATTGGCGAGAGAGGAAGAATAGTGAACCCTACCGCCTCAAATCAGAAAAGGGTTTTGAATTTGCAATCGACCGTCTATTATCAAACCGTCCTGCATGTCTTCGGAATACAGGATGTCGCATTCAGAAAGAAGGGCCGCAGCCACCATCATGGCATCGTATAGGTTTAATTGATATCGTCCCGCCACGTACCTGCCGGTATCATGTGTTTCGATGGTCAACGGTTCCACCGGGCAGACGGACCGAATGAGGAACAGGAATTCGTTGATTTCTTTCCACGGCATTGCCGATTTTCGTCGCGCTGCATTGGTGATTTCATTCAATACCTGTACGCTGATCAGGCCGCCCTCGCGCACAATGGATTCGGCGCGGTCCGCCTTTTCCGCATCGGCAGAAAGAAGATAAAGCAGTGTTTGGCGGCCCTTTACGAAATAGAAGGAATCCATGACCGAAGTCAGTGAAAGGATGAACGAATGGCGCCGGAGAGCAGGCAACCTGCCGGTGATGCCGGTCATTCCGGAGGTGCAGCAGGCCCTTGCCGAGGAAAAAGGCGCGGTGCTGATCGCCCCGCCGGGCGCCGGAAAGACCACCTGCGTACCGCTGGCTCTGCTGGATGCGGCCTGGCTTGCCGGCCAGAAGATCATCATGCTGGAGCCCAGGCGGCTGGCGACCCGGGCCGCGGCAAGACGGATGGCGCAGCTGCTGGGAGAGCCGGTGGGGCAAACGGTGGGATACCGGGTGCGGCTGGAGACACGGGTGGGTCCATCCACCCGCATCGAGGTGGTGACCGAGGGCATCCTCACCCGTTGGATTCAGCGTGATCCGGAGCTGGTCGGCGTCGGACTGGTGATTTTCGACGAATACCATGAACGGAACCTTCAGGCGGACCTGGGGCTGGCCTTTTGTCTGGAAAGCCGGTCGGTGCTTCGGGATGATCTTCGGATTCTGATGATGTCCGCGACTCTGGCGGGGGAGCCGGTGGCGCGCCTGATCGGGGATGCGCCGGTGATCACGAGCCTCGGCAGGAGTTTTCCGGTGGAGACCCGCTATATACCGCCGAATACCGCAGTCCTCCAGCAGATTCAGCGGATGGAAGGATATGTGGCCGATGCGGTGATGCGGGCGGTTCGGGAGGAGGAAGGGTCGATTCTGGTGTTCCTTCCGGGCGCCGGCGAAATTCGGCGGACGGCATCACTCCTGGCGGAGCGCCTGACCGGTTCCGGAGTGATGGTGGCGCCGCTGTACGGAAATCTGCCGCCGGCTGAGCAGGATCGGGCCATTCGGCCTGCGGCACCCGGAGAGCGCAAGATCGTCCTGGCGACCTCCATCGCCGAGACTTCGCTGACCATCGAGGGAGTTCGCGTCGTAGTGGACAGCGGCTGGATGCGGGCGCCGCGGTTTTCCCCCGGCGCCGGAATGAGCCGGCTGGAGACGGTGCGGGTGTCCAAAGCCTCGGCAGATCAGCGCCGGGGGCGGGCCGGACGGCTCTCCCCCGGCGTCTGCTATCGCCTCTGGAGCGAGGCGGAACATCGCGGGCTGGCGTCTCAGTCCATTCCGGAGATCCTTTCCGCCGATCTGGCCCCGCTGGCATTGGAGACAGCGGTCTGGGGCACATCCGAACCGGACAACAGCCTGCCCTGGCTCGATCCGCCGCCCGAGGCCGCATTTCGGTCGGCCCGGGATCTGCTCGTTCAACTGGGCGCCCTGGACGATTCGGGCATGGTGACCCCCCACGGCAAGGAGATGGCCCGGCTGGGGCTGCATCCGCGCCTTGCCCACATGCTCCTCGCCGGCCGGAAGATGGGCCTTTTGAGGCTGGCGTGCGAGCTGGCCGCTATCCTGAATGAACGGGATTTTCTCCGTTTTCCACCAGGCGCCAAAGACGCCGATCTTCGCCTTCGGGTGGAGGCGCTTCGCCATGGGAAATCATTCCGTGCGGCGGGCGCATCGGTGAGTGAGGGCGCACGCCGACGAATTCAAATTCAGGCCGCCCGATGGATGAAAGTGCTGAAGCGGGATGCCGGCAAAAATAATGGCGATGCAAATACCGGGGATGATCCCGATCGGAATGCCGGGGTCCTCCTCGCCATGGCCTATCCGGACCGGATCGGGCTGCGTCGATCGACCGGTGATCTCCGATATCTGCTTTCCGGCGGCCGGGGTGCGCGGTTTATTGACTTTGAACCGCTAGCAGCCGAGGAACTCCTGGTGGCGGCCGAATTGGACGGCGCCGGCACCGATGCCCGGATTCACTTGGCCACGCCGGTCCGGACGGAAGATCTGGCGGCCCGGTTGCCGGAGCGGTTCAGTGAAGCCCGCGTAATCCGCTGGGATCCGCTGACGGAGGCGGTGGAAGCCCGATTTGAGGAGCGGTTCGGGGAACTAGTGATGCGCAGCCATCCTCTTGAGAATTCTGATCCGTTTCAGGTGGCGGAAGCCATGCTGGAAGGGATTCGGCGGATGGGCCTTTCGGTTCTGCCCTGGAATCGTCCGCTGGAGAACTGGCGAGCTCGGGTGATGTTGCTGAGAAGAGAAAAGGTGAGCGGGCTGGACTGGCCGGATGTGTCGGACGAAAGTCTGCTGGAAAGTCTGGATACCTGGCTGCTCCCGTTTCTACCCGGTATCACCCGAAAAAGCCGGCTTCAACGGCTGGACCTGGCAAATGCCCTCGCCGCGATGCTTACCCGGGATCAGCAAAAAACGCTCGACGCAATGGCGCCCACCCACGTCGTCGTCCCCAGCGGGTCGAGAATTCCGGTGGACTATACCACCGGGGAGGCGCCGATCCTGCCGGTGCGTCTCCAGGAGATGTTCGGCGCCACCGATACCCCGAGGATCGCCGGTGGTAAAGTGCTCCTTCTGCTGCACCTTCTCTCTCCCGCAAGCCGTCCTCTTCAGGTCACTCAGGATTTGGGCGGTTTCTGGACCGGCAGCTACGAACAGGTCAAAAAGGAGATGAAGGGGCGGTATCCCAAGCACTATTGGCCGGACAATCCCCTCGACGCCGTCCCCACGAATCGGGCGAAACCGAAGCGACGAAGTTGAGTGGAAAAAAAATGAATTTTCAACAGAGGTATCGTTTATGACGGATATGGATTTAAAAACGGCTGTTCGGGATTACGCCCGGCAACAGGGGGCGGACCTGGTCGGATTTGTATCGACCGAACATCTGAATGCGGTCACGCCCACCGACCATAAACCGGAACGGCTGTGGCCCGAGGCCAAAACCGCCGTTTCCATCGGCAAGCGTCTCCTGATGGGGGCCGTCGCAGTCGGCGCCGGCGACATGGTGCAGAACGCCCGCTGGGTGGCCTGGCGGACCAACGAGTTTCTCAATCGACGGGCGATGGAGGTAGGGCATTTCATCGAAGCCCATGGGGCCCGGGCATTGCCCTTGTCCAACGGCACCATGATCGAGCCCACCTGGCGGAACCTGGGCATCTTCGGCGAACTGTCACACCGGCATATCGCCGCCGAAGCCGGGCTGGGGGCCATCGGGGTGCCCACCTTTATCGTGACGCCGCAGTTCGGCCCTCGAGTCTATTTCATTACCATCCTGACGGACGCCGAGCTGGAACCCGATCCCAAGCTCGATTTCGACCCTTGCGGCGCCGAATGCGATGAATGCATTCGGGCCTGCCCCAGCCACGCCATTCAACGGGGCCGAAAGACCATCAAGAAAACCCTGTGCATCCCCAATGCCATGCCCCATGGGGTGGCGCCCCTGCGCCGGTACATCGAAAGCATCTTCAATGCAGAGGACCCCGCCGCCCGCCAGGAACGGATCGACGATTTCGACTTCGCCCGGCTTCATCGGGCCCTGGTGCAGGGGGTGGGCACCATCGCGGGGTGTTTTCACTGTCTGGCGGCCTGTCCGGTGGGGCGATCCTCTCCGCCGGGTCAATAACAGTACATTTCATGGTTGGACCTGTGACCTGCGCCCACGCCCGCCCCGAGGGTGTTCTTGTATGCAAATGGAACCGTTTTTCTATACTTCCTCTTCTACCGACTCCCGGTACCCGCAGTCTTTATCGAGGCAGGAAAGAAAGGTGCCCTCTTTTTTGGTGGTCTTTTCCACCAGGAAGGGGGCTTCGCACTGGGGGCAGGGCTTTTCCACCGGCCGGTCCCAGGTGGCGAACTTGCATTCGGGGAATTTGCTGCATCCATAAAATACCTTTCCCCGCTTCGATTTTCGCTCCACCAGTTCTCCCTCGCACCCTTCTTCCGGGCAGGAGACGCCGGTGGACTGGCCCCCTGAGGCGACCGACCGGGTGTTTTTGCAGTCGGGATACCCGCTGCACGCCAGAAAGGTGCCGTACCGGCCCCGTTTGACTACCATGGGCTTGTCGCATTTTTCGCAGACCTCGCCCTCGGCCGCTTCCAGGTCCGGCTCGATGATCTGAACCTTGCCTTTTTCATCCCGGGTGTAATCCCGACTGAAATCGCAGTCGGGATAGCTGCTGCACGCCAGAAAAGGGCCGTTTTTGCCTACCTTGATGTGGAGGTCGCCGCCGCACTTGGGGCATTTCATGCCGGTGGAAAACCCCACCCCTTTCATGCTGAGCATGCCTTCGGTGGCCGCTTCCAGTTTGAGGTGAAAGGGGTTGTAAAACTGCTCCAGGATGTTGAGGGCCTCCACCTCGGCGGCTTCCACCCGGTCGAGGCTGTCTTCCATCTTGGCGGTGAAATCGACGTCGAAAACATCCGGGAAATTTCCAACCACCAGATCGTTGACGATAAACCCCAGCTCACTGGGCCGGAAATATCCCTTGAGCTTTTCCACATACCCCTTGTCCTGAATGGTGGACAGGATGGCGGCATAGGTGCTGGGCCGGCCGATCCCGTTTTCCTCCAGTTCCTTGACCAGGGAGGCCTCGGAGAACCGGGGCGGCGGCTGGGTGAAGTGCTGCTTGGGGTCGAATTTTTCAAGCTTGAGGACCATGCCTTCGGTCAGCGGGGGCAGGGTGGACCCTTTGGATTTGGCGTCCTCGTCGGCATCATCCTCGGAAAGATACAGGGTCATGAATCCGGCGAATTTGATGGTGGACCCCGAGGCGGCGAATTCATAATCCCCGATCTTGATGGTGATCGACTGCTGGTTCAGCAGGGCCTGAGCCATCTGGGAGGCGACGAACCGCTGCCAGATAAGGCGATACAGGGCGAGCTGATCCTTGGACAGGTATTTGGCCACCTTTTCGGGGGTGTGATAGACCGAGGTGGGCCGAATGGCCTCATGGGCGTCCTGAACCTTCTTTTTGTTTTTGAAGAACCGGGGCTTGTCCAGGGCGTAGTCGTTCCCGAACTGCTCCCGCACCAGCTTCAGGGCCTCCTCCGCCGCTTCATTGGCGATTCGGGTGGAGTCGGTCCGCATGTAGGTGATCAGGCCGGTGGGTTCATCCTCGGCCAGATCCACGCCTTCATAAAGTTGTTGGGCCACCACCATCGTTTTTTTGGCGGAAAACCGAAGCTTGCGGATGGCCTCCTGCTGAAGTTTGCTGGTGGTGAAGGGCGGCTGGGGGTTCCGCCGAACCGTCTTTTTGACCACCTTGTCCACCACCGGCTGTCGATCCGAGACTTCGTCCAGAATCTTTTTGGATGCGGCCTCGTCGGGAATGGTGAGTTTCTTGCCGGCTTTTTTGGCCAGTTTGGCATCAAACGGCGGCGGCTCTTCTCCGTGGAGCAGGGCGGTGATGGTCCAGTATTCTTCGGGATCAAAGATCTGAATGGCCCGTTCCCGTTCGCAGATGATTCGCAGGGCCACCGACTGCACCCGGCCGGCCGAGAGCCCGTTTTTGACCTTTCGCCACAGCAGCGGAGAGATCTGATAGCCCACCAGCCGGTCCAGAATCCGCCGGGCCTGCTGGGCCTCGTATTTATGGGTGTTCAGGGCCTCGGGAGCGGCCATTGCTTCCTGTATCCCGTGCTTGGTCAGCTCATGAAAGAGGACCCGGTGGAACCGGCGGTCCTTTTTCTTGAGAACCTCCGCGGTATGCCAGGCGATGGCCTCGCCCTCGCGGTCGGGGTCGGGGGCCAGAAAGATCTCCTCGGCATCGCCGGCCTCTTTTTTCAAGGCGGTGATCACCTTCTGCTTGCCCGGAATGATCCGGTACTTGGGTTTGAACCCGTTCTCGATGTCGATGCCCATCTCTTTGGCGGGCAGGTCCTTGATATGACCTACGGTTGCAGCCACATTATACTCGCCGCCGAGGTATTTTTTCAGGGTCTTGACTTTGGTGGGGGACTCCACCACTACCAGGGGTTTACTCACAATGATCACCATCCGTAATGTACATCTGTATCAATCCTTGTCGTCTATGCGGTGTGCATCGGTATTTTATGCGATTCTGCTGAATTTCCATGTAAACCTAAAACCGGAAACGGAAACGTCAAATCATATTTTTGATCTCGATGGAGAAAAGTTTTCCCGGGGATTGGGTCACGATCCCCTTCAGCTCTAATTGGAGCAGAATGCTGGAGAGCGGCCCGGGGGCCATCTCGAGTTTGCGCATCAGTTCGTCTATGTGAATGGGGTAAGGTCCCAGGGCCTTGAACACCAGGGATTCTTCCTCGGAAAGGGGCGGAATATCCAGAACCTCTTCTCCCCGAACATGCTGGCTGGCCATGTGGCTGCCGATCAGCTGGGGCAGTTCTTCTAGAATATCGACGGCGTTCTCCACCAGTTTGGCCCCCTGTTTCAACAGACTATGGGTGCCGGCGCTTTTAAAGGAGTGGATGTTTCCCGGCACCGCGAAGACCTCCCGGTTCTGCTCTGCGGCCAGGCGTGCCGTGATGAGCGACCCGCTCCGTTTGGCCGCCTCCACCACCACTGTTCCCAGGGAAATCCCGGAGATGATCCGGTTTCGAATGGGGAAATGGTGCGGGTCGGGCCCCGCGTTCAGGGGAAATTCGGTGATCACCGCCCCGGATTCTGCGATTCGGTGATACAAAGCCCGGTTTTCCGCCGGATAGATCCGGTCCAGACCGCTTCCCAGAACCGCGATGGTCCGGCCCCCCTTTTCCAGGGCCCCTTCGTGGGCCGCGGTGTCGATGCCCCGGGCCATGCCGCTGACCACGGTGATGTTGAGGCCGGCCAGTTCTCCGGCCAGGTGGCGGGTGGTATAGATTCCGTACCGGGTGGCGGTGCGGGAGCCCACCAGGGCGATATTTCGGTGGGCGCGGTTCAAATTCCCGTGGGCATACAGGAAGGGCGGGGGATCGGGAATCTGAAGCAGCAGCCCCGGGTAATCGGGGTCGGTCATGGTGATTACCCGGAAGTGTCCGTCCCGCATCCGTTCGGCGACCCGGTCCAGTTCCCGGCGCACCTGATCGGTCACCGGCTGGCCTGCCACCGCCGAGGCCAGCCGGGTGGTGATGCCCTCCACCCGCCCCAGTTGGTCGGGAGAGGCCGTCAATACCTGCTCCGGGGATTCGAACCGGTCCAGAAGCCGCTTCAGGAGCAGGTTTCCGATTCCGGGCACGCTCCTCAGCTGAAACCAGGGCAGCAGTCTGTCGACGGTGTTCTCTTCCACGGCGCCCGGCCCCGCCCGGTTAGGCCTTTCGTCCGGCCCCCTGCCAGGCCAGAAGAATCGGACTGGCCACGAATACCGAGGAATAGGTTCCGATCAGAACCCCCACGATGAGCGCGAAGGCGAAATCGTGAATGATGCCGCCGCCCAGAACGAACAGCGAAATCACCACCACCAGAGTGGTCAGCGAAGTCAGAATCGTCCGGGACAGGGTTTCATTGATGCTTTTGTTGATAATCGTCTCCAGGGGATTCTTGGTAAATTTGCGCAGATTTTCCCTTATCCGGTCGAAGACGATAATGGTGTCGTTCAGGGAGTACCCGATGATGGTGAGCAGGGCCGCAATAATCGGCAGGGAGAACTCCTTTCCGAACAAAGAGAAGACCCCCACGGTGATGATGATGTCATGGATCAGGGCCACAATGGCGCCCATGGCGTATTTGAGCTCCAGAAACCAGAACAGAACCAGGCTCACGATCAGGGCGGTGATGATCAGAAAGGGGATGCTCATGTTGAGCAGGGAGAAGAGATAGACCGCCCCCATGAGGGACCCGGCCACCACCGCGCTGACCAGCCATTTGAGCTCGAACCGGCCGGAGATATAAATGGTGATGAAGAGCAGGGCGTAGAACATGGCGAAGAGCGCCTTGGCCCGCAAATCTTTTCCCACCTGGGGCCCTACCATCTCCACCCGGCGGACATCGGCCGCCTGGCCGGTTGCGGTCTGAAGCACCTTCTCGATTTTGGGAATAAAGCCGTCTTCTTCCATCTCGGACATATCGGTCCGGATCAGATACTCATGGTCGGCCCGTTCTCCGAAGGACTGAACCGTCGGACTGGTGATTCCCGCCCGGGCCATCCCCTGTTTGATGTCGTCGATGGAGACGGACTCGGTAAACCGGACCTGAATGACCGTACCCCCGGCAAAATCGATTCCGTATTTGGGGCCGCCCTGGACGATCAGGGAGAGGATGCTGATGAGGATCAGAATGCCGGACACCCCATAAGCGATTCTGCGCTTTGCGATGATTTCCAGATTGATGTCAGGTTTAATGAACTGCATGTTATTTTCCTTGTCTGTTTAGAAAGGTCAACACCGGATCGGCATGGATTCGATCTTATCCGATCTTATCCGAGGCTCAACTGTTTCACCCGAACATTCACCAGAAGATGGTCGAAAATGATCCGGGTCACGAACAGGGCGGTAAACAGGCTCGACACCACGCCCAGGCTCAGGGTGACGGCGAAGCCCTTGACCGGACCGGTTCCGAACTGAAACAGCACCAGGGCCGCGATCAGGGTGGTGACGTTGGCGTCTAAAATGGTCAGGGTGGCCCGTTCATATCCGGCGGTCACCGATGCATGGGGTGTCTTGCCCACCCGCATCTCTTCGCGAATCCGTTCGAAGATGAGCACATTGGCATCCACCGCCATGCCGATGGTGAGGATGATGCCTGCGATGCCCGGCAGGGTCAGGGTGGCGCCGAATGCGGCCAGGCCGGCGGCGATGAGCAGGATGTTGAGAATCAGGGCGAGGTCGGCGATGAGCCCGGCGGATCCGTAGTAGATCGCCATGAAGATCACTACCAGTATGCCGCCCACGACCATCGAAATCAGCCCCTGGCGGATGGAATCGGCGCCGAGAGAGGGACCGACGGTCCGCTCTTCCAGGATGTCCACCGGCGCCGGCAGGGCGCCGGCTCGCAGTACGATGGCCAGGTCCCGGGCCTCTTCGGCGGTGAAACTGCCGGTGATGCGGGCCTCGCCGCCGCTGATCTTTTCCTGAATCACCGGGGCGGAATAGACATTGTTGTCGAGGACGATGGCCAGCCGGTCCCGGACATGTTCCTCGGTGATCTGTTCAAAGATTCGGGCGCCCTTGCGGTCGAAATTGATGGACACATAGGGTTCATTGAACTGTGAATCGATCTGGACCCGGGCGTCGGTCAGATAGGCCCCGGTCAGCAGGGAGCGTTTCCGGACCAGAAAGGGGGTGCGGATTTCCCGGTTGGTGGTCGGGTCGGTCCGCACCTGGTAGAGCAGCTCGGCGCCGGGCGGCGGGGCGCCGCTCTCGGCCGCCCTCGGGTCATTGGCCTCGTCCACCAGCTTGAATTCCAGCTGGGCGGTGCGGCCGATCAGCTCCTTGGCCCGCTGGGTGTCCTGAATACCCGGCAGCTGAATCAGAATCCGTTTTTCGCCCTGGGTGCGGATATCCGGTTCGCTTACCCCGAACTGGTCGATCCGGTTGCGGATGGTCTCCAGGGCCTGGGCCGCGGCCAGCCGTTTGATCCGCGCCACTTCTTCGTCGGGCAGATCCATGCGGACATTCAAGACCCCGGTCTCCTGGGACCGGGAGATGATCCGCAGGTCGGGAAACCGGTCATCCAGGACCCGGTCGAAGGCTTCGGCGTTGTCGGCGGCCAGTTTGACCGAAATCTGATCGCCTTCCACCCGGTCCAGGCCCATGAATCGAATGTGCTCCTCGCGCAGTTGATCCCGAAGCTCCTGAATCATCCGCTCCACGGCCCCTTCAACCGCTTTTTGGGTATCCACTTCCAGTACCAGATGCATTCCCCCCTGAAGATCGAGGCCGAGATTGATCTTTTTGTGGGGCCACATCCCCGGCGCCAGGGTCGGGAGAACGTAAATCACCGCCGCCACGATCACCACGGCCACGATCGCCAGTCTCCATCTCAAATT
>JAABSQ010000668.1 GCA_011390315.1 Desulfobacteraceae bacterium | reverse complement strand
AAATTCTTCACTATCGGTTCCTTTCTCCTCTATCCGCAGCCGTACGAAATCGGGATACCGGTTGGTTCCACTGAAAAGCCCCGGCAAATGAGGGCCCGCGGGGGCGCACTCAGTTCAAACGGGGCTTTCCGATACGGATAAATTTATTTGGTTTTCAGTTCGTCAGATTTTCCGTTGTCGCTCTTTTTCTCTGTCTTGGCCGCCGGGTTGCCGGATGAACCCTGGAGCAAGGCCGCCACATACCCGCGGTTGACCTTGACCCGGACCTTTTCGGCTATTTCGAGAGAAACGCTTCCCTCGTCCAGGGCCACGATGCGCCCGTGAAGACCGCCGCTGGTCATAATCCGGTCGCCTTTTTTCAGGCTGCTGATCATTTCGCGATGTTCTTTGGCCTTTTTCTGCTGGGGACGAATCAACAGAAAATAGAAGATGACGAACATCAGGATGAGCGGAATCAGGGAAGCAAAACCGCCTCCCGGCCCGCCGGGGGCGCCGCCGCCTCCTGTTCCCATGGCATAAGCGATATCAAACAAAATAAAACCTCCTTCAGAGTGGATTTGAATCGGCTGAAGCCGATTTCAGTAATCAAGATCGGCGCTCATATACTGCATATGGCGCGTCACGTCAAATATTTTTCATTTTTCCCATACCGGGAAAGAACATCACCCGCCTTTTTATCCGGCCGGAACCCACAGATTTTCGCCGTCGAACCGGATTTCGGTGATGTTTTCGTAATCGATCTGGTTGAGCAGGTCAAAGGCCTGGCCCATGTTGAAGACGACGATCTTGCTCAACGGATGGATCATGTCCAGATCCGATTCAAGTTCCCGTTCTCTCAGATTAAAGATGTGGACCATTTTTTCCGAGAATTTGAGAATCTTGCCCACCCCGGAACTGACTCCCTTTGGGGTTTTTTCATCGGAAGCCGGTGACAATCGCACCCCTCGGTTTCTGAAATATTCTTTGAGGAACTCAAAATGGATATTCCAGATATTGTCGCCGGGCTGTACCACATACACCCCGTAGATTTCAATCCCTTCCGCAGGCAGAAGACGGGAAATAAGGGCGTCTTCCAGATCATTCCGGGCCATCCGCAGGGCATTGAGCTCATTCTGAATCGCTTGGGCCACCTCAGTGGAATCTTTATCGAGAAGGGCCTGTATTTTCGCAGTTTTTTCCCGGACTTCTTTGTATTCCTGAAAAACCGCCACCAGATCCCGCAGCCGGGCCCGCTCCTGAATCATTTGGGTAACCGCCTCCGGAGATCCGGCCGTTTCCGGGTCTTTCAAAGCGGTGTCCAACTCCCAGTAGCGATTCTCGGCTTGGGTGAGGGCCTCGACCAGCTCCTCGGTATCGTCCGGTTCCGGGTCCGGGGCCGGAACGGCGGCCTGAAGCCCCTTCCGCAGATCGGTTTCCAGGGACGCCGCCCGTTCATTCAGGATTTCAAGCTGTCGGCGCACCGCCTGCTCGGGATCACCCGCCTCCAGCATCTGTTTCCGGATCTCGATCTCCCGAAGGGTGTCTTTGTATGTCTGGTAATCGGTTACGATTTCGCCCAAGCGGGCATGTTCGGCCACCTTCTGCTCCAGTTCCTCGGCCTCCCGGGTCGCTGTCGGATCGGCCAGAGTCTCTTCCAGCTCCCAGAACCGTTTTTCCGATTCGTCCAGTTTTTCATGCAGCCGGACCATCATCCGCTGCCGGTTGAGGGCCGCGGCCTCCGGGTTCAGGTCCTCTTCCACCACCCCGCCTTTTCTGATCCGGATTTTGTCCAGAATCTCCTTCATGGGGATGGTGGTGTCTCCGATTGTAAGGGTTTCATCGGGCTTGACGATCATGTCCACACTTTCATCCAGCCCCAGTTCTTCTTTGCGTCGGCGCATCAATTCCCGAACCGCCTGGTCGTCTTCCTGATAACGGATAACGGGCCGGGGCCGGGGGAGTATCGGCTTGTCGGACGGAGCCGGTTCCGGAGGCGGCGGTTCCACCGGCGGGGGCGGGGGTTCCGGGATGCGGACTCGTTCGGTTTGCGGCCAGAACCACCATGCACCGAAAAGGGCGACCAGGAGGAATCCGGCGACCATGATGACTCTCAGGGTCTTGTTGGTTCTTAACGGCTTGTTTGTTCGCATAACCTCCCCATTCCCAAAAAAACGTACCCCGTCAGGTTACCCCGGGTCCGGAAAGCATATCAATTTTCCCGCCGGTTTTCACTGATGATTTTGCTTTCCCGGGGCAGCATGTTCGGGTTTCCCTCGATTCGAATGTTCACCTCCCGCCGCAGTTCCAGATCAAGGATCTCCTTCCGTTTTTTGTTGACCAGGTAATCGGCCACTTCCTGGGGCAGCACCCCGCGGATCAGGCCCACCCCGTCTTTGAGGGTTTCCAGCTGAAGCTTTCGAAGGAAGCTGAGCCCCAAAGTTTCAGTGGAGGGCAGCAGGCCTTTTCCTTCGCAGAATCTGCAGGGATAATGGCTGCCGTATTCGATGGAGGGGCGAATGCGTTGCCGGGACATCTCCAGAAGGCCGAATTTGGAGATGCGGCCCACTTTGATTCGGGCCTTGTCTTCCTTGACCTGGGCCTTGAGGGTTCTTTCCACCTCCAGCTTGTGTTTGGAGTCGCGCATGTCGATGAAATCGATGACGATCAGGCCCCCGAGGTCCCGAAGCCGAAGCTGCCGGGCGATCTCTTCGGCCGCCTCCAGATTGGTGGAGTAGGCGGTCTGCTCCACCGACCGTTTCTGGGTGCTTTTGCCGGAGTTGACATCGACGGCCACCAGGGCTTCGGTCTGGTCGATCACGATGGAGCCTCCGGATTTCAGCTCCACCCGGCTTTCGAAAATAGAAGAGATCTGGGCCTCCAGCTCATACTTGGTAAAGATCGGTTTGGGCCCTTTGTAGTGTTTGACGATCCGGGTGTCTTTGGGGGAGATGATGTTGACGAAGTCTTTGACCTCATGGCAGACCGACTCGTCATCGATGAGGATCTCCTTGATTTCCGGAGTGAAATAATCCCGAATGATGCGCAGCACCAGGCTTCGCTCTTTGTAGAGCAGGGCCGGGGCGGATTCACCGACCCCCTTTTTATTGATGTTTTTCCACAGGCGCAGCAAGTACTGGACGTCTTTGGCCAGCTGGGTCTTGGTGCAGTCGGCGCCGGCGGTACGGACGATCAGACCGAAGCCCTCGGGGATTTTGATTTTGCCGATCAGGTCTTTCAGTCGCTGTCGTTCTTCCTCGCTTTCGATTTTTCGGGAGATGCCCCGGTTTTTGGACCCGGGCATCAACACCACATAGCGGCCCGGCAGGGAGATAAAGGTGGTGAGCATGGCCCCTTTTTTCAGGATGGGATCCTTGGTGACCTGAACCAGAAGTTCCTGGCCCCGTTTGACCAGGTTTTTGATATTGTGGTCTCCGGAGAGGTTGTCGAGATAATAATCCTGATGAATTTCATGTTTTTGAAGAAATCCGTGGCGTTCTCCGCCGAAATCGATGAATACCGACTGAAGGCCCGGCTCGACCCGGGTGATGACCCCCTTGTAGATATTACCGTGAATGATTTCCTTTGCGGCGCTTTCGATGTGGAATTCTTCCAGTTTGGAATCTTTGACTTTGGCGATGCGGGATTCCTCTGGATCCGCCGCGTTAATAAGAATTTTACTTGTCATATGAGCGTGTCTATCATCTCCTCCGCATTTTTCTGTGGGTTCGGGTCATGTTGTCAGCACAGTCGGGGATTGAGAAAATCGGTATTCGGTTGTATGGTTATCCGTACCCGGTCGACTCCCACCGGAGCTGGTCAACGGTTCGCGTGCACCTGAACAATCGCATAAGCAATTGTTTTAGGAATGTTTTATGATTGAATAAGCAATTGTGGGATACAAGTCAAACGTTTTCTGTCTTTCAGCACGCATTTTCATTCTTGTCCCGAACCCCTGAGAAATAAATGGAATTATAGTTTGAAGATAACCATTCGGAACCGATTGTCACTTGAAAACACCCCGGCCGAGCTGGAGGCGATTCTGAGAAAACAGATGCGGTTCGCCAATCCCAAGTGGCAGGAAAATGAACGCCTGGGCCGATGGAACAAGGATACGCCGGAATACCTCTCTTTTTTTGAAAAAACCCGGACCGGCCGGATTCTCCTTCCCAGGGGATATGTGCGGCAGCTCATCCTGATGTGCCGGCGCATGAATATCGCTTATGCACTTGAAGACCGGCGGCGGACCCTTC
>JAABSQ010000667.1 GCA_011390315.1 Desulfobacteraceae bacterium | reverse complement strand
AAGCCAGCTCCGGGCTTGTCAAGGCCAACTGGTGCAGCTCCGATCTGCTTTGGGATTCGGCCCCCCGGAGCGCCGAATCGAAGGCGGACCCGTTTTGATACTGCTCGGCCGCGGCGAGCGCCTCATCCCGGGAGTCGGCCGCCAGGGTGAACCAGGTCAGCTGTATCATCTGGTTCGGTTCCAGTTCGACCCTCTGGCCCAGGGAAAAGATGGGATCGAGGGTGGCGCCGGCGGTTCCGGTGAGGCCGGGAGTGTTTCCGGACAGGGCGAGCGGGTTCCGGGGCGTTCGCCCCCGCCCCAGGAACCGACGGCGGTCGCTTTCATAGGCGCCGGTGGTCGGCATTCCCGCCGGAACAACCAGCCCGTGGATCAGATATATGGGGGCTTCTTCCGAGGAGCGGGGGCGGCGCTGATACAGAAGTCCGTTGCAGCCGCTCAGGTATCGGCTCTCCAGAAACAATTTATTGAATGCGGGGTGACGGCGGTCCATTTCCTGAGGGGCCAGAACGACCTCGCCGTAGCTGGCCAGGAACAGCCGCCGTTTTCGCGGACTTCGGTTGGTGATGGTGACCCGCCGGATTTCAACGGCGTCCTCCGGCGGCACGGTGATCTCGGTGTGCAGGACGATCTCCCGGTATTCGGTTCGAAAATCGACTCTGTGGGGGGAAAAATGGGCTTCGGTCCGGTCTGTGGCCGTTCCGGCGGGCTGAAAAGTTGTCGACCAGAGCGCATCGTTTTCCTGATCCAGCACATAGAGCCAGGTTCCCCGGTCGTCTAGGGTGGTATCGGCCCGCCAGCGGGTCAGGGCGGTCTCTTTCCAGCGGCTGAAGCCGCTTCCGCTGCCGGTGATGTACAGGCTGTACCGCCCGTTGGAGAGCAGGTGGACCTGGGGAAACGGCCCATGGACCGGCACCGGCCAGGAATGGAGTTCGATTTTCGGCCTGTCCTCTTTCCGCCGGATCACCGCCGCTTCCCGCAGCTCTTCCAGCGGCGCCTGCTCCGGTATCTTCTCCTGAAGGAGCAGCTCCACACTCTGAATCCGCGGATCCTGGTGGAAGCGGTCCACCATTCTGCCCTCGGTGAGGTAATGGGCCAGCGACAGGAAAATCATGCCCTGATGATGGGCGTAGAAGGACCGGATGACCGCCTGTTTTTCTCCCAGGGCCATGCGGGAAGGGGTAAAATCGATCGCCTCGTAAAAACCGTAATTACCGAGCGCTTTGTGCTCCCGAAGGGCGGCGATATTATCCAGCACCGCGTTGGGACGGATGGGCAGTGCCAGCAGGGAGGCATAGGGGGCGATGACCAGATCTTCTTCCAACCCCCGTTTATACCCCAGGCCCGGCACCCCGAAGGCCCGGTACTGGTAGTGCATATCCGCGTTGAACCGGTGATAGGCGGATTCGGAGATCCCCCACGGCACCTTTTTCTGCCTGCCGAATTCGATCTGGCGCGCCACCGCGGCCCGGTCGCTCTGGCCGAGAAGGGTGGTCTCATTCTCCCGCATCAGCAGGCGGGGCAGGAGGTACTCGAACATGCTGCCGCTCCAGGAAAGCAGACACCGGGTATCATCGACCAGGGTCATGGGCCTGGAAAGATGCAGCCAGTGGCTCTGGGGGATGTCCCCTTTGGCGATGGCCACCAGACTGGCGATGCGCGCCTCCGAAGCCATGAGATCATAGTGATTGGGGTCGGCCACCCCCGCATCCACGTTGTAGCCGATTCGGAAGAGCTGCCGCCGGGGGTTGAACAAAAAGGTGAAATCCATGGCATCCGCCATCTCTTCCGACTGGCGGGCGATGCCTTCGAAATCCTTTAAGAGATACCGGGCGTTTTCCCGGGCCGAGGTGAAGCCTTCGCCCATTTCCGCGCACCATTTCAGGGCCAGGCGGCGGTCTTCGGAGGCCGGCAGGTCGACCAAGGCGGTCCGCAGAACCGAAAGCCGCGTCAGTCCGGATTCACAGACCGATTCCACCTCCTCCAGAGCGGGCATGAGCGGCAGGTGTGCCGTCAACCCCTGCCATGCCGCCGCTGCCGAACCGTCTCCGGTTTTGGGAAGCGCCGGCGCCCGGTCGAGCGCCGGCAGCCAGGGGGCGAGCCGCTGGATCTCCCGCCGGGCGGTGCGCAGCTGGTAGTGGACCCGTTCGGTCCAGAGACGCAGGCTGATCAGGTCGCCGGTGTTCAGCAGATGGCCGTCCGTCTCGATCAGCCGCTCCAGACGGCGGTCCAGCTCTTTCAGATCGATCTCCTCGAGCTGATTGAGCAAAGGAAACCACCGGTCGGGATCGGTTCGAACCGCCACCACATACCCGCGAATGTGGTCCCACTGAGACTGCATCGGGCCGACCGCCTCGGAGGCCTCCTTTTTGAAACCGGCCACGATCTCGTCCAGTACATCGAAGGTATCGAGAAGTCCCTGCCACCGCTCCCAGCGCAGAACCGGGGCCTTCCCCAATCGGAGACATGCCTGGCGAAGCGTCAGAAGGCATGCGGCCAGGTTGCCGCTGTCGACGGCGGAGACATACCGGGGGGAGAGGGGATGCAGGTTGCGGGTGTCGAACCAGTTGAGGATATGGCCGCGGTAGGTTTCCAGCTGTTCAATTCCGTCCAGGGTGTTCCGAAGACGGGCGGAGAGCAGGGGGAGGCCGATATAGCCCAGATCATAGGCCGCCACCGTCGACAGGAGCAGAAGCCCGATATTGGTCGGAGAGGTGCGGTGCGCCACCAGGCCCAGTGGCGACTCCTGAAAATGGTCCGGCGGAAGCCAGTGGTCTTCGGGTCCGACGAACTGCTCAAAAAAGAACCAGGTACGCCGGGCCAGCCTGCGGACCTGGTACCGGCGGCCGATTTCTAGATATTCCGGTTCGGGCGATATCGGACGGCTGATTCGATAGGCGACGTACGGAGAAAAGAACCAGGCGGCCAGCAGCGGCGCAGCCCCGAACAGCGCGCCGGCATGAAAGGCGGCCAGCAGGAGTGCGACCCCGAGCGCCGCCACCGGAGCGCTCCACATCTGCTGCCAGTACCAACCGGGTTTGGACCGCCGGTCGGCCCCGCGGGCGGTCTGGGCCGATGTCGTCCATTCCAGCAGGCGGCGGCGGGAGACTCCGATTCGATACACCGTCCGGAAAACGGCGTCCAGCGCCACCGAGGATTCATAGGGCAGAAACGTCAGCATCAGCAGCCAGCGGGTACCGGATACGCGCAGGGCGGCCGCCATATCTTTCGGCAATCGTAGGTCCCGGAGGTGGCCGGGCAGTTCCGTCGCCATCTGAAGCGCCAGAGGGGCGGCGGATATCAGCAGGGCGAGCAGGGTCCAGAGAAGGGCCGAGCCTGGAAACACGAGCCAGCCGGCGATCAGCAGCACCAGTATCGACGGCTGAAACAGGCTTCGGATCAGGTTGTCGAGAATTTTCCAACGGCTGATCAGCGAGAGCCGGTAGGGTCGGGAGATGACCTCGGGATAGGGTTTTCGGAACAGAAGCCAGGGCAGCAGCTGCCAGTCCCCCCGGACCCATCGGTGCAGCCGCCGGGCATACACCGGATAACTGGGCGGGTAGTCCTCCAGCAAGACGATATCGGTGGCCAGGCCCACCCGAACATGGAGCCCTTCAAAAAGGTCATGGCTCAACAGCGTGTTTTCGGGCGTTCTTCGGAAAAGCAGGCATTCAAAGGCGGAGAGGTCATAGATGCCCTTGCCGGTGTAGATGCCCTCCCCGAAGAGGTCCTGGTACACATCCGACGCCGCACGGGAGTAGAGATCCAGTCCAGTGGATCCGGAAAAAATTTTTGAAAACAGAGAGCGGTTGGCGCTGACCGGCCGGATTTCCGTTCTCGGCTGAAGGACTGTATATCCGGAGCTCCCTTCGCCCGTTTTCGGATCGAACCGGAGGCGATTCAGGGGATGGGCCAGGGTGCCGATCAGACGGCGGGCGGTTTCCCGCGGCAGTTGGGTGTCCGCATCCAGGGTGATCACATACCGGATCTTCGACAGGGCCGGGGTGTCCCCGATCTGCACGGCAAAGGAGGTCTCCTCGGACCCGCTCAGCAGGCGGTTGAATTCATCCAGTTTTCCTCTTTTGCGCTCCCAACCCATCCATTTGCCTTCACTGGGATTCCACAGCCGTTCCCGGTGAAAGAGAAAAAAGGGCAGATGGTCGGCCTTCCGGTCGTGGGATTTTCCATACCGCCGGTTCAGACCTTCGATGCCGGCGATCGCCTGTTCGATCAGTGCCCGGTCAAGCTCCGTCTCCTTTTGCTCCGCATCGGCGAGGTCGGTTAAGAGCGCAAAAAAAAGCCGGGGATCTGAATTGCCCAGGTAATGGAGTTCCAGTTGGCGGATCAGGGACTCGATTTCATCGGCATCGCTCAAGAGCGCCGGAATGACCGCGACGGTGCGGCAATCGGCCGGAATGCCGTCTTGGAAATCGAGTTTCGGAAGCACATGGGGTGAGATCATTCGTGTGAGGGCCCAGTTCATCACCGTGGTGGCGGTGGTGACGGCCGGAATGAGGGTCAGGAGGAAAACGGTCGCCAGCTGATACCATGCGGCGCCTGCACCGGCCCCGTACCCGATGATCGCCGATTCGATGAGCATCGTCAGGGTGCCGACGGATCCAAGGTAGAGCAGGGTGGGTCGGTGGAGAAGCCACCGTCGCAGGCGCAGTTTGAAGGAGGGCCGAAATCCCAGCTGGGATTCGAGTTGTGCGCGTCCCGCACCCAGGAGGTGGTAGCCGACATGAGACCGGCTTTCCGCTCCGGACGGGTTGCCCGGATGTGCCTCCTGTGCCAGATGAACCGCCTTTCGGGCGACCTCGGTTTCATCGCATTCGGATCCCGATGCCAGGACTTCGATGATCTTCCTGTACCGGTCCCGTGATTCAAAATCCATGCGGGTGTAGATCTTCGAGGGATCCTCCGCCAGGGTCCGTTCCACGACGGAGACCGCTTCGAAGAAATCTTTCCATTCCTGGGCGGCCAGGGTCCGCAGGCTGAGAATGGAGCGGGAGATCCATTCTTCGTCGGAGACCGTATCGAGATCAAACGGGGGCTCCGAATCCGTGCTTTCGGCCGGCCCCTGAATACCGGCGATTCGGCCCGCCGACCGGGCCAGTTGATCCAGAAACAGCACCCGCAGCATCACCGGCAGGGCCCAGAGTTCACCGGTCTTCAGAATTGCCGATTTCTGGTAGACGGTGATAAAGCGCTTGAGCCCCTCGATAGTGATTTCGCCCCGGCAGTCTTGAACGGCTTCCCGGGCGACGCCGTAGATGCGCGGCTTGCCCTGGAACGGCGGCCGGCTCCGCTTGGGCAGTTGCCGGTAGAAATTTTTCGGTAAATCTTCCCGAATTTGCCGCCTGGTTTCCTGAATGATATGGTAATTATCCAGAAGCCATTCGGATGCGGTGGATTGGGCGAACTCCTGGTCGGCTTCCAGGGCAAGCCGGCGGTGCGCTTCCTCGAGCACCTTTTTCTGGGTGTCCAGACGCTCGTTGAGCCAGGTGAAATCTCCGGTTCGCTGTCCTTTCAAAAGCGTCCGCATTAGTGCCCCTTTCTCTCGGCCGACGCGGATTCCGATTCTGTCGGTTCGATTCGGCCCCGAGGGAAGTCCTGCATGAGCAGGAGCGGTGTGGTTCCATAGATGATGAAGTTGTGGGCGATGGACCCGTAGGTCCATTTCGATTTTCCGGAATAGCCGTGGGCGCTCATAACGACCATGTCCGCCTTTTGCTCACCGACCAGTTCATGAAGCCGAATGGCCGGATCATCGGCAGCTTCCAGGAGGATGCGGGCTTTGACCGGCAGCCGGGGGAGGACCGATTCGAAATGCGTTTCCATCTCCTTCTGATTCCGTTGGACGAGCCGGGTCGACAGCTCCCGATCTTCCGGGTTCGGGGGGTGCCGCCGCGGCATTTCAGGGATGCGGGTCACATGGGCCAGAATCAGATCCGAGGCATGGTCCCGAGCCAATCTGACGGCCGGGGGAAGGGCGAATTCGGACCGTTTCGAGCCGTCCAGGGGAACCAGTATTCTGTCGAATCGAGACCCATTCGATGCTTCGGCCGATTCTTGATACGCTCGCACGATCATCATTGAAATGCGTGCCCGGGCAGCGATTTTCTGAAAGACGCTGCCGGCGTACCATGGGTTCAGACCGCTTCGCCCGTGACTGCTGACCACCAGGAGATCGATGTCCTTTTCTTCGACGGCTTCCACAATTCGCTGGGCCGGCTCTCCTTCTTTCAGGATTGATTCCGTTTCGACCCCCTCTGCTTCAAAACGGGAAGCCAAGTCTTCCAGATAGGTGCCCGCTTCTGTTTTGCACATGTGCCAATCCAGCGGGTCGATCGGGCGGGAGCAGTCGGCGCCTTGAGATTGCTCCAAAACCCTCAACAGCGTGACAGGCATTCCAAATGTCCGGGCAAGCGCCGTCGTGCAGGACACCGCGCATTCGGCCAGCCTGGATCCGTCCAGCGGCATGAGGATGCGACGAAACATGACATTTCTCCTTTTGAATGGCGCCTGGGCGGCACCATAAAGATGCGGCCTTCGAGTGAAGTCGAATGCCTCAGGCATAGAAGGTTATTTCCTGAAGCGGCCGGATTAAAATCTGCTGATAAAGGTAACGCAAGGACCATTAAAAATCTATACGGTTGATCCGGTATATGCGATGGCGGGGACCGTACTACCGGACGGCCTAAAAAAGCAGTCTTCCTCGAAGCCGGATCCAAACCGTCTCAGATGTATGTGAGGATTGAGTAGATGAAGATAGGGTGTTTGCATTATTGGCCAGGAGTTCTGCCATGCATATATTCCGTCAAAGTCGAACGGTCTCGGTCTTTCGGCTTTTGGAGAGAAGAAAACGAACTTATTACCCAATCAGTTTAAAGGAGAATTACTATGATGAAGATGAATGGAAAGAAAGTTGTACCGGTTGCAGTGATTGCAGGATGTCTATTTGTGGGAGGTCAGAGCGTGGCCGCAGGAGAGGGGTACAAAAGTCCCAAAACGCAGACGGACGAACAGATTCAGCAAACCCAGACCCAGAAAGGTCGCAGCCATAGCCAATTCGGTCAAAGCCAAATGCAGGGTACGAGTGAGAACCGCCGGGTGAGCAACCTCATGGACAAAGAGGTTCAGGGGCAAAACCAAAAAAAGCTCGGCAAGGTTTCCGACCTGATCGTCAATGGACAGGGGCAAGTTGAATACCTGATCATCTCCAGCGGCGGCATTGCCGGATTGGGTGAAAATCATACCCCGATTCCCTGGGATTCGGTGCAGCAAAGCGGACAGGAGGATGCCCTGGTTGTCAACATCGATGAAAATCAGCTGAAAAACGCACCGAAGTTTTCCGAAAAGACCTTTGACCAGCCCGAATGGCAGAACGAGGTTCGGGGGTATTATGGCGACGGGCAGCAGGATTCTCAGGAGAACATCCGGTTTGATGATCAAGACCGGGGTGGAACTCAGGAAGACCGGACTTATTTTGATCAGGACTCGAATGAACCTACCGATTTGGAGATGGACAAAGAAGATAAAGATCCGACCCTGTAAGCAGTTTTATCCTACACCCGAGGTTTGATCTTATTCCGACTTTTAGAAACGATACCCGAGCGGGTTTTCCCGTTCGGGTATTTCATTTCTCAAAGAGGATTTGTTTCTTCTTGATTTGTCAATACCCCCCTTAGAAAAAGACCTTAACCCCGTAATTTGCAGAAAAAGAACGATGAAAAGAGATTCATAGCATTAAAAAGGTGAATTTTTGGCAAATGAAGATTCAATAATAAGCTTGGTCTTTTTTAGGTGTTTCGTAAAAAGAAATAACACATGGTAGGGGAATATGGGGGGATTCCCTTATAGAGCTTGGAAGGATAATGATTTATCTTTTTTATGAAGTGGACGCGGCTTCCAATGATTGGCCTCTTCACTTCAGCGAACCAAGAACTTCAAGACGTTCTTCCGTGTTCGGTTAATGTTATGAGCGGTTTGGCCGCGAAATTTTTCGGTTCAGGAAATGGAATCGAAAAGGCGGAGCTATGGTCGTAAATAGAGCATGTTCCTAAATGGCCGACGCTCTGATGAAAAGTATGAAAAGCTCAGAAAGGGTAGAGAATGAATATATCCCCTACAACCGGCAGTTCACTCCGGGATTTTCTCCATATCTTATTCAAAAGAAAAGCATGGATTGTTTCCATTTTTCTCGGGACGGTCCTTCTGGTCGGAATCGGCACCTTTTTAAAGGATCCCACCTATAAAGCTTCTTCGCAAATTTTGGTAAAGGTCGGCCGAGAAAATCTGTATGTCCCCACAGCCCCGGCCGGCGGCAATTCCACTCCGGTGATCAACCTGAATCATGAGGAGCAGATCAACTCTGAGATCGAAATCCTGAAGGGCAGATCTTTGGCGGAAACGGTGATTCAATCCATCGGACCCGAGAAGCTTTACGAGGACCTCGAGGAAAACCCCGAGGGAGGATATTCGCCGGCGCAAAAGGCCGTGCTCCGATTCAAAAACAATCTTGAGGTCTATGGGATTCGGAAATCCGATATTATTCAGGTCGACTTCAGGCATCATAATCCGACAATAGCCGCCATGGCGGTTAACCGCCTGGTGGAGGCGTTTCTGGACCGCCATGTGGAGGTGCATAAAAACCCCAAATCCTATGCTTTTTTCCAAAACCAGGCCGAATTGTTACAGACCAATTTAAAGAAAGCCCAACGAGAATTGGAATCATTCAAGAAATTTCAAGATGTTTCTTCGTTGGATGAAGAGCGAAGGCTGTTGCTTCAACATGAAGCCGATCTTCGCACCGAGCTGAATCGGACCCAGAGTAAAGAAGCGGAAACCAGAAAACGTCTTCATCAACTCCGATTGCAACTGGCGGATACGCCTGCAACCATTCTTCAGGGGGAAGAGGTCGAACACAACCCGCAGGTGATCGGCAACCTTCAGGAACGTTTGGTAGAGCTTGAACTCAAAGAGAAGGCGCTGCTGATCAAGTACACCGAGCAGAACGGCCTGGTTCAAAATGTACGTGAGGAGGTCGCCATCGTTCGAAATAAACTCGCAGAGCAGGAAGAACGCCGCTACGGCAAGAGCCGCACCGGGTTGAATGTCATGCATCAGCAGCTTCAGCAGATGTCGTTCGAGAATGAAGCGGAACTGGAAGCGCTTCAGGCCAAACGGAAAACCGAAACCGCTCATCTGGAAGAGTACCAGGAGCAATTGGCCAAGCTCAACCGTATTGAAGTGGAGCTCAATCAACTGGAGCAGAAAGTGGACGTGGATCGACAAAATTACAGACTGTACCTGACGAAATATGAAGAATCCCGCATTTCCAGCGCGATGGATACCGAGAAAATCGCCAATGTGAGTCTGATCGAATCGGCCGGCCCTCCTCTTCGGCCGGTCAGCCCCAAGGTGCTTCTGAATCTGCTGCTGGCGCTTTTTATAGGCGCATTCGGCGGTTTAGGACTGGCTTTTGTAATGGAATACCTCGATGACAGCCTGGAAAAGACAGAAGAGGTTGAAGACCTTCTCCAGGTGCCGGTTTTGGCGTCCATACCCGATTTTAGTCGTTAACGGATCGAATATATGTACAATTCATTTTACGGATTTACAGAAAAACCCTTTGACGTGACCCCGGACCCCGATTTTCTTTATTTGACCCCCGGTCATCGGGAGGCCCTCGGCGCGTTGCTCTATGGGATTCAGGAACGCCGGGGATTCATTGCCCTTATCGGTGAAGTGGGAACCGGAAAAACCACCTTGATCAAGCGGGTTCTTGCTGAACTCAATCCAAGCACCAAGGTGGCTTATCTATTCAATACGGAAGTGAGTTTTTATCAATTGCTGATGATGGCGCTGTCGGAACTGGGATTGACCGACGCCGATACCCCCATCGACAAAGTGAATGGACTGGACCGGTTGAATGATTTCGCCCTCAGACAGCTTTCCGAAGGGGGAAATGTGGTGCTGATTGTGGATGAAGCCCAGAATTTGGATCGCAAGGCCCTGGAAAACCTGCGTCTATTGTCTAATCTGGAGACCCGAAAGCAGAAGCTGATTCAAATCGTTCTTTCCGGACAGCCGGAACTGGATGCCACTTTAAGCCATTCCGGATTGCGCCAGCTTCAACAACGGATCAGTTTGAAGCGATACATCACCCCTCTGAATGAAACGGAAACTTACGATTATATTCGGCACCGTCTGAACCAGGTACATTATAAAGGCCGGTCGCTTTTCAGTCGAAAGGCGAGACATCTTATTTGGGAGTATTCCGGAGGTGTGCCGAGAAAAATCAATATCCTTTGCGACAACGCCCTCCTGATCGGGTTCGCCGGAGAGAAGAAAAAGATCAAACCGGGTATCATTGCCGAAGCCGTTACAGATCTTACCTGGAGTCCTCTGAAATCGGACGACCCGGTTCAGATAGCCCCTCCCGAAAAAACCGATTCCAGACGCAAAAGAAGGTTCGTTTTCGGGGTCGGGTTGGTGATTTCCTTGGTCCTGGCCTTCTTTACAGGCATGATGTTCCGGGGTGGACAGCCCCGTTTTTCTGTTCACTTCAACCCGTATAGGGCGGAATCCCCGCTGACGGCCGGTAATACGGAAAATACCGATTCCCCCTTGGGAGTGGAAAAGCGGAAAAATTCAAAACAATCCCCTGCTATCGAATTGCAACCGGGTGAGCGGGTTCGATTCACACCGGCGATATTGACCGCTTCGACCGAGAGAGAAGAAACCAGGAAATCTTTTTCCGCCCCGGTGATGGAAGCGGCCGCCTTTTCGGCCGGTCCGACTGATTCGACTGCATCGCCCTCGACAAAATCACCGACGGAGGACAAATTATCCGATTCGGCGCAGGAAAAAAAGCCGCACCGAGCAATAGCCGGCGATTCGCACAGTTTTCATACTTTGGAAGCTCTCCATGCGGTGATCGATGCACGGGAGGCGGGAAGGAAAAATATTGAGACGGTGCGTGAAGAAGAGATGCCGGTCCATATCAACACTTTGGCGGTTGAAATCCCGAATACCGAGGATGGGGAACCCTCAGACAGCGCTCTCTCGAAGCAGGAAACCGGAATCCGCATCCAATCTGAAAAAAGAGGTCGAGTTTCCAATACCCGGCCGAACCCCGGATCATCCATATCCTACGACAGCCGAAACAAATCGGCGGATAAAGCTATAGGGAATATACCGAAAAGAAACACGATCGTCGTGAAAAGAGGAGAAAGCCTGTCCCGAATCATTTTCCGTGTTTACGGCGGCTATGCCCCCGAAAAACTGAAGGAATTTCTGAAAAGTAATCCGCAAATAAAGAACCCGGATTTCTTAATCGAGGGTCAGGTCCTGTATCTGCCCCCGGACCTGAAAGACGGTTCGGTGGAGGATGACAGTTTTAATCCTCCCCTCTGACGGAAGTCTGCGGTTTGGAGCTATTATGGGAAAAACATATGAAGCCCTGGTACGGGCTGAAAAAGAAGTAAAAAGACAATCCAATCTGGATATTTCGAAGAAAACAACTGCGAACCTGCCACAGGTGATGCCCCATCCGATTTCAGTTCGTCCTTCCGCTGATCAGTATGATGAATTGAAAATGAATCTGTTTACACGGCAGGTTCATGCACCTCTGAAAACACTTTTATTCACCGGTGTCGGAGAAGGGTGCGGATGCTCCACGACAGCCGTGAATTTTGCCCGGGCTCTGGCCAAAGATAAACACCTTCGGGTGCTCCTGGTGGATGTCAATTTCCGCAAGCCGTCCATTCACCGTTTCTTCAAGATGGACCCGAATGAAGGTATGTCGGAACTGTTGGGCGGAGATCTTGATATGAATTCTAAAATCAGAAAAATCGATTCCGGAAATCTATCGGTGATTCCCTCGGGAGATCGATTCACCGAGCCCCTGGGACTGTTTGGTTCCGAGCGGATAAACCGGCTGTTCTCAGAAATCAACGGGCATTTCAATTACTTGATTCTGGACGGTCCCCCGGTGCCCGCTTCTTCCGAAACCCGAATTTTGTGCAACAAGGTGGATGGGGTGGTGCTCGTATTGGAAGCCGGAAAGACCCGTCGCCAGGTAGCGATCAGGGCGAAAAAACAGATCGAGGAATCCGGCGGCGAAATTCTGGGAACGGTCCTGAATAAAAGGAAACACTATATTCCGGAATGGCTGTATCGAAGGCTGTAAACCATGCTTAAAAAAAGCCCGCCCGGACCAGACGGAGAAAACACCGATTACGTATCAACCATGAAATTTGAAAGACAAGGAAAGAGGTGGACAGATGAGAGATGAAATCAAATACCGAGCCGGGGCGATTATCCCGGTATTGATCATATGGGGCATGTTTATCGGATGCAGTACAACACCGGCGCCGCAGAAAATGGGAAATCCTGTTCAGGCCGAAATCGCCCCTTCCGAACCTGCGGACTATCTACTTCACCCCGATGATGAACTGGAAATCAAGTTTTTTTATAACCCGGAATTGAACGAAAAGGTCATCGTCAGGCCGGATGGAAAAATTTCGCTTCAACTGGTGGATGAGGTGACAGTCGCCGGATTATCCCCCGCACAGGTGGACGATTTGCTGACGAAGAAATACGCCGGGGAGCTTAAAAAACCGGATATCACCATTTTTGTCAGATCTTTCTCGGGTCGAAGGGTGTACGTGGGCGGTGAAGTCGAAAAACCGGGGATCCTGCCGTTGACGGCGACGATGACCCCGCTGCAGGCGGTGATTCATGCCGGAGGGTTTACCGAGAACGCCAAGCCCGAAGCCGCCATTTTGATCCGTAAAGGGCCGGACCGAAAGCCGGTTCCGATTTCCATCAATCTGGATGATATGATCGAGGGGAGATGGGCCGAAGCTGCGTTTCTGCTTCGCGGAGATGATATCCTTTTTGTCCCGAAAACCGCCATCGCCAAAGCCAATAAATTTGTTTACCAGTATATTGAGAGATTGCTACTTTTCAGGGGCGTGAGTTTCGGTTTTGCCTATGAAGTGCATAGCGACGACAGTGAATGATGTCGACCGATCCGCATTCGG
>JAABSQ010000666.1 GCA_011390315.1 Desulfobacteraceae bacterium | reverse complement strand
TGCCATCATTCGATGAATATCGCCCCGCTTTATCCGGAAGACCTGATCCTGGCCGAAATGGGGGCGGTGGGATATATCGGGGTGCCGGTGAAAGACCGGATCGGGGCGGCGGTGGGGGTACTCTGCGCCATCAGCCGGCATGAACTGAAGATTTCCCCAAAGGCGGAGCCGCTCATGAACGTAATTGCAGCCCGGGCCTCGGTCGAAATTCAGCGAAAACAGGTCGAAGCGGAAAAGAGCCGTCTGGAATCCCAGCTCCTTCAGAGTCAGAAAATGGAGGCCATCGGCACCTTGGCCGGCGGCATCGCCCATGACTTCAACAACATTCTGTTTC
>JAABSQ010000665.1 GCA_011390315.1 Desulfobacteraceae bacterium | reverse complement strand
TATGCGGAAATGCTTCGGGAGGATCTGCCGCCGAACAGTCCTCTGATGCCGGGGGTGCTTGAAATCCTGGCCGGCGCCAAACGGGCCCGGGATCTCACCAAGCAAATTCTGGCGTTCGGCCGTCAGGTCCGCCCTGAAATCAAACCGATTCGAATCCAGTCCCTGTTGAAAGAGGTGATCAAACTGACCCGCTCCATCCTGCCCGCCACCATCGACATTCGCCAGGAAATCGATCCCGACTGCGGCCTGGTCATGGCCGACCCCACCCACATCCACCAGGTGATCATGAACCTGATCACCAATGCCTACCATGCCATGGAAAACGGCGGGCTGCTGACCATTCGCCTGAATGAAGCCGAACTCACCCCGGACCATCCCGATTCGGAACAAGCGGCCGGCCCCTATGTTCGCTTGTCGGTAGAAGACACCGGCATCGGGATGGACCCCGCCACCCGGAATAAGATCTTCGATCCCTATTTTTCCACCAAAGAAAAAGACAAGGGCACCGGGCTCGGCTTATCGGTAGTGCATGGCATCATAAAAAACTACAGGGGCCATATCACCGTCCACAGCGTGCCGGACCGGGGCAGCGTTTTTGAGGTTTGGATTCCCCGGGCGGCGGCGATCCCCGGAGGAAAGCGCGAGGTGAATACCGCACCCCTGCTCAGGGGGACGGAGCATATCCTGCTGGTGGACGATGAAGCTACCATCGCCCGAATGGAAAAACAGATGCTGGAGCGATTGGGGTATGAGGTTACGATTCGAACCGACAGCATCGAGGCCCTGGCGGCGTTTCAGGCCGACCCCGAAAAATACGATCTGGTGATCACCGATATGACCATGCCCGGCATGACCGGGAATCGGCTGGCCGTGGAGATGATGAACCGCCGTCCGGACCTGCCGGTCATCCTGTGCACCGGGTTCAGCGAACAGATATCCTCGGAAAAAGCCGCATCCCTGGGCATCGGCGGGTTTATCATGAAACCGGTGGTGCAATCGGAACTGGCGGCCCTGATTCGAAACCTGCTGGATAAAAACGGATGACGGTGTTCAATCTGTTCGAAGCGGTGATTCTCCAAACCCCGGGCAACCGGTCATTTTTCCGTGCTTGCGGCTGCCCGGATAGTGGCGGCAGATCTCGGGCTTGACCTCATGAATTCCGCAGATCCATCGGTCTTTTTCCGGCAATTCCCGAAGCCAGGGGCAGTGGTCTGAAAACCGGTCCGTACCCGGCTCCAACCAGATCCCGAAAGCGGTCATGCGGCCGTTTCGCCGATAGACCTTCACCCGCTCCAGAATATCGGTTCGGCCAAGCCGTTTCCATACCGCATAATCTTCAAATGAGAGCTCCCGGCGGTAATCGAGCCTTCGGCAACAGCGCCCGCACTGGCGGCAGGCGAAGGTCTCCATTCCGGTTTCCAGCCAGACCCCTGGTTTTCGGGTTCCGTTGCCGTTTTTACCGCCGGAGAACGCGGCGGTATCGAACACCCGGCCGCACAGATTCGCCAGCGATTCCGAAGACGGCCGGGCATGTTCGATTCCCCGGCAGAGCCGCTCTCCCAGATCGGTGGTGCTCACATACCGCATGGACCGGGACCGGGAGGAGGACATCCACAGACCCTCCCTGCGATGGTCATCGACCACCAGGGTGTCGCGGCCGAAGACATCGGCACACAGATTCATAAACAGCCGTTTCTGGGGGCGGTACTGGCGAAGGTCGGTTAGAATCGCCGACAGGGCTTCTTCCCGGGCCAGAAAGATCCGTTCCTTTTCGGACATGATGCGCCTCTCTCCGATAGGGGGTGAGGAATGAAAAGGATCAGCGCGGACGCTTCCCTTTCTGATGCATATCCGTACAGATCGAGAAAACCGATGCTTACCAGCGAGGCGCCGTCAAATCGGATATGAGATCGATGGCTCGCCGGATCGGTGGGAAGGGGAGGCCGAGGCAAATCGCGTGGATAATCCGCAAGGCGAGCTGAAGGAGACTATAAACGGGTCGGAGAAAAATAGCAAGAATGTTCAGAAATGAAGGCCGCCCGGTGAAAATCCGGGGCGGCCATTTTCAACCGGGGTTAGAGATGTCCTCTTTAACCGGAGGGGAAAACGGGCGGAGAGAGGCTTTTCAGAGGGTTTCCATTACCCGATTCATGTTCCGGTCGAGGGTCATTTTCATCTGGTCCCGCCCGGTTTTGCAGGAACGGGCCCACTGGTCATACAGGCGCATCGTCTCTTCGGGAAACCAGATCACCTGTTCGTAGAAAACCCGGGTCATTTTCTCAACAAATTCATGCATCGCCACCATGGTGCTGAAGAAATCGTCAAAGGCATCTTTTTGAGCCGTGAGTAGCTGTCTGCTGATCTGCGTTGAATACATGGGAATCACTTTCTTCTTTGAGGTTGAAATCCGCTCTTGTTTTTCAAGCGTACCCTCAGAATAGGAGAAAAAACCGGTATTGTCAAGCTTTTTTGTTGCAGTGCAATATTTGAAGGAAAAAAATCGGGAACCCTGTAATATAAATTATATCAGTATCTTCAGCCCGATTTAGAAGGTTAAAGGAGGTTCATTTGGAGATTTGAGGATATAAATTTTTGCAATGCAGCAACCGCATAGCGGTCCGGCGAGGTGATCCCTGCGCCGAACCGCTCAGAAATTTTAATTTAAAGGCTCTCTATTCTTATCGACTCTATCGGGGTCCACCACCGGATCACTGTGTGCCAGCAGAAATTCGGCGATGCGGGTATAATACCGGCTCAGGATTTTTCGAGAACGAAACAATCCCATGTGACCCGCGTCGCAGATGATCTTCAACTTCTTTTCCTCGGGCACCCTGGAAATCATATCCAGATGGCCGGTGGCCTGACCGGCCGGCGCGATATCATCCTTGGTGCCGCCCAGCGCCCATACCGGAACCGATTCGGGGAAATCGGCGATATCGACCTGCCGATCTCCGATGCGAAGCCCGCCGCGAATCAGATCGTTTCGGACGAAAACCCGTTTATAGGTGTCCCGAATAAACCCGGCTGGAAAGTGGTGCACATAGTTGTACCATTGATAAAATGCCTGCTGGCGCTTGGCCGAGACCTCATCGCCTTCCTTGAGGTCCGTCAGCAGCTTTTTAAAATTACGCACATGCTGATCCAACCCCATCAGGTAAAATCCCAGCAGGTGCATGCGACCGTCATAGACCTTGCGGCCCGCACCGGGGCGATCATCGGGAACGGTAAATCCGAAGGCGTCCACCAGAAAATCGATAAAGGGCTCACCCACCGCACGGGAAAATTCGGTGAAGAACCCGGTTTCCGCCTCGGTATGCATGGGGGAGCCGGCCGAGCCGAAGGATTTGGCCAGCTCCGGATTGAGAATCAAGGTGCTGATCAACAGCGGGCCCGGTTGACATACCGCAATGGCATGGGCGGGAAAACCGGTCCGGTTTTTCAGATGAAGCAGCACCTCCCGATACTGGGCCACCTGCCCCGGAAAACCTTCGAAATGGCGCTGATCCCCCACCGCCAGAGGCACCGCTTCGGCGCATTTTTGTTCCACCACCGCCACCCGGGTCAGGCCCTGATCTCTCAGAAACAGAGCCACCCGCTCGGCGATATTGGAATGATGGCCGGCCCGAGGCGCGAACACCACCGTATAGTTCTGAATGGCATGGTCCTTTTTGCGCGTAATATCCACCACTCTCATGCTGGGCAGATCGAGTATCACGTGCGCGGTGTCGTATTCTTCCGTCCAATCCTGCGCCGGCGGATCTTCGGTCAGAAACTTGATGAATTCCAGTTCTCCGCAGCGTTCCCGATGAAAGAGCCGAAGGGGGTCCAGAAGGGTTCGGGTGGACGTCTTCAGTACGTCATCGCTGCACTCCTGAGCAACTTCTCTCAATTTATCCAAATCCGCCGTCGGTACCGGCAGGGGCAGGCGTGTGAACGGCAGAAACACGTTCATCGCCAGCGCGTTGAACTGCCGGGTCACGTCCAGAGCGGTAGAAAAATAATCCATTCCGGTTTCAGTCATTTGCACCCCGGTCCGAAGGGAAAACTTGAGGGCCTCCAGATTGCCGAGAACCCCGGGAAAAAGAGTAAGAAATGAGGATGGCATCGTAAAATTCCTTTCTGTCTGAATGAACAGCGCATTCGCTTGAGTACACCTCGGCGGAACCATCCGCCCCGCGCATGGGTGAAGTGGGTCTAAATGCAGCAAATAGTATGCCAATACCCGGATATATTCCGGCAGTCCCTTTTTGCAAAGGGCCGCGGAATCAGATGAAATCCATGTAACTGATTGTATTTCAAGGGAAACTTATTTTCAATATAAGATTAAAACAGACAAGACGGTGGGAAGACCATTTCAGGTAAAAAATGTAAATGACTGGGTCGGCCTAAAGAAAAGTTGTGGATACCAACTATTTTAATGGATAGGTACCGGAACATCGGTGTTGAATCGTGCGGCATTGGACAGAATTCAATGATCGTGAGCAAAACGCCTCCCCCCAGTGCCCGGTACCCTGGCGAAAACAGAGAAAAAGGTCAAAATGACCCTTGGATGGGTCAGATAGGGCATCCGCATCGGAATTCACATACGGAAGCGGTCAAGCTTCGATATACACGCCTTTGGATTTGTTCTTCACCTGATTACGTTTTTTCAAGCGATAAATAATATTGTAAATTTTTCTTCGGTCATAGCCGGTTTCCTTGACCAGGGTTTCGATATCCACCCCGTTTCTGGCCCGAAGTATGCGCTGTAAAATGGTTTCCGTCGCCGACAGCGTCTGGGTGTCTTCCGGTTCCTCATGGGGGGAAGGTTTCGGGGCAACCGGCTCGGAAGGATCGGCTTCGGGTTCTTTTGACCCGGCCGCCTTTTCCAGCGGGGTCACCGGGGTCTCTTCTTCAGGTTTCTCCTTCTGCTTTTCTTCATCTGCTTGTTGAGACTGCACAAAATCATCCAACTGCCCCGCAACCGTTTCGACCCCTTTGGCAAAGGCTTTGAGACCATCGCTTAAAGATTGTATAAAGATGTCAAACTCTTTCATTTTTTTCCTTTCATCCTACCCAGCTATGAACAGCCGGGCGTTCATACAAAACAATTCCGTATACATATCTGCTTCTACTATAAGATAAGAAATTCATAATTGCAACGGGCGAAGCGTAAATATTTAATTTTTTTAATTGAAAAACCTTTGATGCACCCCGACCTCTTCTATTATAGTCGATTGATTCATCATGCACAGCCCTCAAGGGTCGGCTTTACTGGATAATGGCTCTCAAGCCGAAAATACCAATTTCACCTGATTTATCCCAGCGTGAAAATCCACTATTTTCGTATTGCATTTTCGCCGAAAATATGGCTGAAGCATGTTCGGCCTGTTTTATTGATACCGGTCCGAACAGACATTGAATTTAAAATCAGGAGTCGATCCTCACATGTGGAAAAAGAACTTAAGCGCGATTGTTTTCCTTTTATTATCCCTTTCTACGCATTCCGCCGTCGGATTCTGCCAGGAAATTTCCGGTTTCACCGCAGGCACTCGGGCCGCTTTCAGCACCGTTCGGATGGAGGAAAATTTTCAGCAATATGATCTTTTCGGCACCCTTCCCTTGCCCTGGACCTATGAATGGGAGTCGGGGTGGCGCATCGAATCCCTGGCGGATCTGACCTTAAGCGTCCTGAACGGTGAAGGAGAGACCGGGGGAACGATTGCCGTCGGCCCCGATCTGTTTCTTCTGTGCCCCAAGCGGTGGATCGCCTTGAACATGGGCGGTGGACTCGGCTTTTATGAAGACCATAAATTCGGAAAGTATACTTTAGGCGGACCGCTCTTTTTCCACTTCCAAACCGGCGCGACCGTTTTTGTGCATCCTTCTCTATCAGTCGGATACCGGTATCATCACAAATCCAACGGCAACATTTTTTATAAGAACTCGAGTTTGAACATGCACCAGTTTGAGCTGAGATTCTGGTTCTGAGCTATTCTCTCAGCGTCTCCGGCGGTCGGGATCCGATTGAACAGGATTTTCAGGATCAGGTCCGGCGGCTGATTCAGACCGCGGCGGAGATTTCGCGGTACATGGGGTACGCCCGCGAACGAGCACATACACCCCGCTGCCCACAATGAGCATCATGCCCGGCAAAACCCCGGCTCCGGGAATATCCTCCCAGAAAAGGTACCCCATCAGCGCCCCCAGAGGCACGGCGATGTACTCGAAAGGCGCGATGATCGAGGGGCGGGTCAGCCGGTAGGCCTGGGAGAGAAAATAGAACCCGTAAGCCCCGATGAATCCCAGCACGACCATCAACAGAAAATCGAATCCGGTTGGGAATTTCCAGGCCCGAAACATAAATTGCAGGCTGCCGTGGTTTCCGCCGTCGAAGCTGCCGTCTCCCACGGCAAGCCCGATCAGAAAGGTAAAGACCAGATACATCACCGTCGGATAGAAGGCCATGGAGACGCCGTTTTCCGTGCCGCCCATGCGCCGGGTGATCACCGCCACCGCCGCATAGCAGAGGGCTGCAAACAGCACCAGAAAGGCCGCGGGATCAAACACCCCGGCGCCTGGCCGGAGCATGACCGCCACCCCCGCGAACCCGAGCGCCACCGCCAGCCACCCGTCGAGGGCCACCCGCTCGCTCAGAAACCGCACCGAAAGAATCGTAATGAAAATGGGGCCGGTATAGAAGAGGGTCACCGTTTCCCCCAGGGGCAACACCGCCAGAGCCAGGAAAAAGCTGGTGAAGGTGGCCAGCATCATCACCGAGCGCACCAGATGGGACCAGGGCTTGCGGGTTCTGAGGGCGTCCAGCCCGCCCTGAAAACGGGCCAGGAGCAGCAGCGGGCCGACCGCTACGAGGCTTCGCACGAACACGATCTCGTGGACCGGGTAGTCCCCGCTGATCCACTTGATGATCACGTTCTGAAAGGCGAAAATGGTGATCCCGGCCAGCTGAAAATAGATTCCTTTCAGGGAGCCGCCGGTTTGGGCGTTTGCCACTGTCATCGGGCTTGAAACCTTATCCGTTTGCGGCTATATCCGCCGGATATGAAGTATGTTCATGAAAAGCGCTGGGAGACCCAAAGCGCCGTCCGTTTGGAATGGGTGCGGGTACGGGTTCCGGAGCCCCGAGGGATTTTATTTGTTCCGCCCCTGATCGGGGGGAATCATGTTCAGCAGGTCCGCCATTTTCGACGCCTGGTCCGCCGGGGGTATGACTTGGTCTCCTTCAATTACGCCGGACACGGGGGGTCCACCGACAAGTTCTCCCTGGAGGGGACGCTTCGGGACACCCGCCTCATCCTCGACCGGACGGTTCGAATCAGCCGCCGGGAAGGCCTGCCGATCTTCGGCATCGGCGCCTGCTACCCCGCCATTCCCCTGCTCTTCTGGGCCGGCAGCCCGGAAGGGAGGTTTCAAAAGATCGTCCTCATCAACGCCGTTCTGGGGCTCAGCCCCCGGGCCGTGGTCCGGTCTTTTCTGGATTATTACGGCGATCTTCGGCGAACCCACCGGCGGGCGCCCCGGGTGATGGATGCCTTGCGCCGTTATGTCGACTTCATTTTTCCGGGAGTAGCCAAAAGCAGACGCGGGTTCGGGGCGCTGGAGCGGCGGCGGACCCGGATGTTCAAAACCCTGTATGACGCCTTTGCTTTGAACCCGTTGAAAACCATTCGCCTGCCCCGTACCCCGGTCCTCTGTCTTTACAGCACCGATGATCCGATTTTGAACATCTTCGACGGCATCGTCGGAAGCGACTATCGGGCGGAGGTCCGGCGGGTCTGCCCACTGGCCCGATTCCGGGTGCTGAACAGCGATCATTTCCTGTCTCATCCGCAGACCAGAACCGAGGTGTTTGAAGATCTCATTCAGTTTCTATAGCCGGGATTTCGCCCAGAGCATATTCCACCGCCGCCCGGGCATGGATTTCGGTGGTGTCGAAGACCGGCGCCCGGATATCCGATTGGTTCACCAGCAGACCGATTTCGGTGCATCCGAGGATGACCCCCTGAACCCCTTCTTCGATCAGCTCGTTCATGATTTCGACAAACCGCGCCCTGGAGGCCGGGTTGATGGCGCCCACCACCAGCTCCTCGAAGATCACCCGATGGATAATCTCCCGGCCCGCTGTGGAGGGGACCCGCACATCCAGACCGTGCCGCTCGATGAGCCGGCCTTTGTAAAAATCTTCCTCCATGGTGAACCGGGTGCCCAGAAGACCGATTCTGTTCAAACCGAGGGGCTTGATCCGTTCGGCGGTGGCGTCGGCGATGTGCAGCAGGGGGATTCCGATTCCCCGGCTTACCTCATCGGCCATCCGGTGCATGGTGTTGGTGCAGATGAGGATGAAATCGGCGCCGCCGCGCTCCACCCGGCGGGCCGCATCCACCATCAGTTCGGCGGCTTGTTCCCATCGGCCTTCCCGCTGCATGGCTTCGATCTCGGCAAAATCCACGGAATACATGACGCTTTTGGCCGAGTGCAGCCCGCCCCGTTTCTCCCGCACCAGTTCATTAATAATGCGATAGTAGTGGATGGACGACTCCCAGCTCATGCCGCCGATCAGCCCGATGGTTTTCACGCGCGCCTCCTTTCAAAATCTGCAACGTTTTGATTGAAATTCATATCGTTTACCAGTGGGAAAAGCAACCGCTGGATTACCGCCCGCGAACTGCTTATATTGGGATGTCGGTGAAGGCATGCGCTGAATCTAAGGCGCGGATGAGAATTTACCTAAGTCTTCCCTCAAAAATACAGAAGAACCTGTATTTTTTCCCGGGCTCTGATTTGGTAAGAACATTCGTTAATTGAGAAGAAAGCCTATTCAGTGGAGAAAATGCAGTAATTTTATTGCGCAACCCAAAAGGAGGATCCATGGCTGCAAATGACAATGTACGGTTTAAATTTTTTCTTCCGGATGCCCGAGTCTTGAATTCGGATGAAGTAGCGGCCCTGCCGGCCGAGAAAAAGGCGGCCGCCAACGCCGCCGGCAAAGAAGGACTCTGGATCGAGATCTTCTGCCCGGACGGCTCCTGCCTGGATGAACAAGGCCACATCTCCATTCCGTCCACCGGAGAAGCATCCGAAAAACAGAAGGGCACATGGCTGAAGCTGTTTTGTCCGGAAGGCCAGTGCGAAATCACCCAGAGTTCCGGACTTCCGTAAAAACCACTCGCTGCTCGGCGCGGAAGTTATTCTTGCGCTGACGACATGCCGTCCCTACGGGATATCGATTCCTGTAGGGACATTTTTTTAACCAGAGACTGTTCCCGCTTCTAAGCACGAAGGGTTCAGGCCAATCGACTCTCCTGAATCTCTTTCATCACCTTCTCTTTGGCGTAGGGCGGAATTTCCAGCCCCTTCTCCAGCTTATCCAACAAGCGCTGTTCACGCTCGTCGATATCCTTGACATACCCCTGAAGGGTCTTGTCGGAATGGGCGGTTTTGGCGGCCAGACGGAAGACCGATTCCCGCTGTTCCGGTGAGAGCATCTGCCTGGCCGAGGTGATGATCAGATCGAACTCCTGGTCTGAAAAGGCGTCCGGTTTGGCCGGATCTTTGTTGAAGCGCTTGAAAATCCGGGTTTCCAGGTCCCGGTATTCCTTCCCCTGGAACAGGTCCATCGATTCCACTTCGTTCCAGACCGTCTGCATTTCATCCACCGTATACGCCTCATCCGCCGCAATCATGACAGCCAGCACGGCGATGAAAGCTTCCGAGGCATCCGCCAGCATGCCCGCCTCCGGATCGGTCTCCCAGAGGCCGAAGGGATTCCCCTCGGTATCCAGGCAGACCGCAAAATAGCCCACTCCCGGAACCGGCGTCTTGGGCGCCACGATTTTGCCCTGGAGTTCCCGCACCTTGGCCATGTAATCGTCCACCGAGGTCACATCGATGTAATTGACGATGGTCTGGCCCAGGTTCTGACGCGGCATCATTCCGCCGCCGATCCCTTGGCCTTCGGTTCCTTCTTCGGCATCCCGAATCATCCAATAGTCCATTCCTTCCTGAAACGGCTGAATTTTCCATCCGAATAAGCCCTGGTAAAATGTTTTGGCCCGATTCATATCATCGGCGGGGACTTCAAAATGAACGATTTTCGGCATGATACCCTCCCTTTCGCCTTCGGCGTATAAAAAAATATTCATTCCATCCTTCAGAAGATTATGCCTCCTGAAGAATTTTGAGCGACATACCCTCGACCATATCCTTGACCTGATCCTTGTAGGCCAGCATATGCTCGGAATGGATATGATCCCGAAGGGCTTCGAGGTCCTGCCATTTTTCAATGACGGTGACCACGTTCTCATCCAAGCTCTGGGGCACAAAATCGGCGTCGATGTCCACGGCGGGGAAATACTCGATGCACCCTTTTTCTTCTCTGACATTGGGAACGTTGGCTTTAAAAATTTTCAGGAACTCCGACCGTTTTCCCGGTTGTATTCGAATGGATGCGATGACGTTGATCATAGGCGGCTTCCTCCTTTTCCATATGGGGTGACAGGTTGTGTTTCGGCGGGGGCGCTTCGGTGGGCGCCAGTCGCAATCTATATCCCATGGAAGTTAAAAATCAATTAAAAATTCAGACCGGGTTTGATTCTGAATCCGAGAAAGGCATCCATTTTTGACCTGAATCAATGAAAATTCGGCAGGGGTGTACTATTTTGAGGCTATGATCAATCCAAAAAGAAAGGAAGTATTCATGTCCCACTCCATTCAAGTCAATCTGTTCGGTTCCTTGCGAAACACATCCGGGGATCTGAACGAGGCCGAAAAGACCTATGATCTGAAAACCGCCACACCGCTGATGGAGTTTCTGCCGCGCCTCGGGATACCGGCCGATCGCATTCAGTTGGTGATGGTGAATCACCGGGCCGCCGATAAAAAGACCACGCTTCAACCGGGGGATCGGGTGGCGCTGTTTCCCAAGGAATATCCGATTTTCGTGGATTGGAATTCCTACCGGTTTTGAAAACCGGTGAAACCGGTTTCGTTTTCATCCGTATTGGTGCTTAACCACCTCCCTGTTTCGGGATGCGTTGACAAACCTCTGTGCTGTTTTTATTTTGAATAGTTGGAGTGAATACTGTGAAACTCAAACCATACAGGGAGGATGTTATGGCGCAACCGAAAAACGCCATGGAAATTTTTCAGTTGCTTGACAAGTCCAATTGCCGGGAGTGTGGTGAAAAAACCTGCCTTGCTTTTGCGGGGGCGGTCTTCAAGGGCCATAAAAAGATCGACCAATGCTCCAAACTGGATCAGGAGGTGATCGACCGCTACTCCAATGCTTCCGGGAATCTTCAGGACATCGATCGCAACCGGGATGAGTACCTGGAGAAGCTGAAAGAAGAGGTCACTTCCCTCGATTTTGCCGAGGCGGCCGAAAGAACCGGCGGGCGGTTTACCGGCCGGAAACTGACGGTTAAGGTACTCGGCAAGGATTTCAGTGTGGACCGGAATGGAAAGCTTTCCGCGGATATCCACGTAAACCCATGGGTGGCCATGCCCTTTCTCAGCTATGTGCTGTATACCAAGGGAACCCCGGTCACCGGGAACTGGGTCTCTTTTCGGGAGCTCAAAGACGGAAAAGAGCGATACCCGCTGTTTCAGAAGCGGTGCGAAGAGGCCATGAAGCGAATCGCCGATGTATATCCGGAACTCTTCGATGACATGGTCCATATTTTCGACGGAAAACAGGTGGCGGAACAGTTTGCATCCGACATATCGGTGGTGATGCGGCCCCTGCCCAAGGTGCCGATCATGATCTGCTACTGGTCCCCGGAAGACGGGCTTGAATCGAGCCTGAATATCTTTTTTGACGAAACCGCCGATAAAAACCTCGATATCGGCTCTCTGTTCTCCCTGGGTGCCGGCCTAGCCCAGATGTTCGAGAAGCTGGCCCAGCGGCACGGTTATTTCGAAGAGGCCGCGGCCCGGTAAACCGAATCTGTTACGCTCCCCCGGCCCGGAAAGACACCAGGCCGATGCCTGAAAGGCGCCGGGGGAGATTCCTTTTTTAGCCAAACCCGCCTCGGCCGCTCTACTCCGCTGCTCCTTTGACTCCGCCCAATCCGGCCCTATGTTATAGCATGCCGCCGCACTTACGGCTTAACGCCGATTTACCGTGCGGAAAACACTTGTCAATCAACACCATTCCTGGAATAACCCTACAATCATAAGCGAGTGAACCATGAAAATCGTTTCCATAGCTGTCAGCAAAAAGAAGGGGACCCGAAAAACCACCGTGAATGAAGCGGTTCTGGTGGAAGACCACGGTCTGGAGGCGGACGCCCATGCGGGCAAATGGCACCGGCAGGTCAGTTTTCTGGCTTCCGAATCCATTCAGGGAGCCCGGGACAAGGGGCTCGAGGTCGACTTCGGGGATTTTGCGGAAAATATCGCCACCGAGGGGATCGACTGGCTTTCCCTCCCGGTAGGGACCCGATTGCAACTGGGCGACACCGTCCGGGTGGAGGTTACCCAGATCGGAAAAGAGTGCCACAAAAAGTGCGCCATCTATTACAAGGCCGGAGACTGTATCATGCCCCGGGAAGGCATCTTCGCCCGGGTGCTTCAGGGCGGGGCCATTCGAAAGGACGATCCGATTCAAATACTGGAAGCATAACCGCCGCGAGGGGATCCATCCCCTCGAAATACAACCTGAATGAACACCAGAAAGGGATAAGATGAACATGCATCGGTATGGGGTGGGTATTCTGTGTGCGCTGCTGCTGATTTTGACCTCCGCCGTGAGTGTACGGGCACAGGCTCAGGATG
>JAABSQ010000664.1 GCA_011390315.1 Desulfobacteraceae bacterium | reverse complement strand
ATCATAGTTGAGCATCATTTCTTTAATTCGGTCGTACGCGGCCAGTGTGAGATTTTTTTGACCTTTCAATCGCTCCTCAACTCCTTGTTTGGTGGTTGTCTACATAACAGACTGTATGAAAACCCGAGATTCATTTTCCATCCCGAATGGTCGCAAAGAATTTTTACAGGTTCCGGTCCGGTGCTGCCTTTTCCTTTATCGTTCTTGTTGCAGAGCTTGAAGAAGCATGTCCATGAAAAAACCGATGGGCTCGGATTGTAACGATCAGTATGCCATAAAAATAATCGAAAAGAAAGCAAACTGTT
>JAABSQ010000663.1 GCA_011390315.1 Desulfobacteraceae bacterium | reverse complement strand
CGGCTGAAACGGCCTATGTTGGAGAGGAATTTCAGGGGAAAATAAAATGGAGAAAATTGGATTGACATTTCAATATTGCATGTAATAAAACATGAAATATGCGAAGGCAATGATTTCCGCATCAGCACCGGTTGCGGTTCCGGAAAGGAAACAAGGAGATGGAGACCATCAAAAAAGACAAATGGGGGGTGCGCTCCAAGGTGTGGATCGAATGGGAGGGCCGGCCGGTCATGGGCGAGGGCCGTATGGCCATGCTTCAGGCCATTGAGCGATACGGGTCGATCATCAACGCCTCCCGAGAAACCGGGATTTCCTATCGTAAGATTCGGGGGGCGATTCGCGACATGGAAAACATCCTGAGCCGTCCTCTGGTGCGGGCCTTCCGAGGCGGAGAAGGCGGCGGCGGGGCGGAGTTGACCGAGACGGCCCACGAACTGCTCGGTTTTTTCGAAAAGTTTTCCTACACCTTTCAACAGGAGACGGATGCTCGGTTTCAGGAGCATTTTAAATAATTTTTACCACCGAGTGGCGGATTCTGCCATTCGGGCAGGCCAAGGAGTGGCAACTTCATGAAATCATTCGATGCATTATTAGAGGAATCGGTAGAGCGGCACGGACATCTGTGCGCCGGACAGATCATCGGCGTGAGAATGGCCATGCTCGGCTGCCGTCTGGTCGGAATCGACGACCCCAGAGCGCCTCGGCATCGCAAAAAACTGATGGTGTATGTGGAGATCGACCGCTGCGCCACCGATGCCGTCGAGAGCGTGACCGGGTGCCGAATGGGCAGGCGAACCCTCAAGTTCAGGGACTACGGCATCAATGCCGCCACCTTCGTCAACCTGGATACCCGGGCCGCCTATCGAATCATTTCCACCGAGCGCTCCCGGGACCTGGCGCCGACCTACGCTCCCGAAGAGACGACGGTAAAGGGGCAGCAGATCGAAGGGTACAAGCGGATGCCCGATGAGCTTCTGTTCGAGGTTCAACAGGTAGCGGTCGAACTTCCGGAATGGGAAATGCCCGGTCCGCCCCGTCGCCATGCCGTTTGCGAAGCCTGCGGACAGATGGTGCGCGACGGGCGGGAAAAACGGATCGATGACCGGGTTCTGTGCCGTCCCTGTGCCGGAGACGGGTATTTTCGGGCCGTCGACGCCAAACACCACACCCATACCTGCCAATGGGCGCCGGAGGAGGAAACAGCATGATTCAAGTCGTCAAAATCGAGGATGCGATCGGATACCCATTGGCCCATGACATCACCGAAATACGGCCGGGAGAATTCAAGGGCCCCGCATTCAACCGAGGCCATATCCTGACCTGCCGGGACCTGGATCACCTGCGCCGGCTGGGAAAGAACCATCTTTACGTGCTCAGGCCCGAATCCGATGAATTGCATGAGGATGATGCGGCCCAGCGGCTGGCCGACGCCCTCTGCGGAGACGGAGTCGACTGGACCGGTCCTCCCCGGGAAGGCAAGGTCTCCATCAAGGCGGCTCGGGACGGTCTGCTGAAGGTGGATGTGGAAGCCTTGACCCGGTTCAACATGCTCGGGGAGGTGATGTGCGCCACCCGGCACACCCATACCCTGGTCCGAAAAGGCGATCAGGTGGCCGCCACCCGGGCCATCCCCCTGGTCATCTCCCGCTCGGTGGTGGATGCGGCGGTGAATGCGGCCCGGCAGGCTTTGCACGGCCTGCTGCGGGTTTTACCCTTGAAACAGGGCCGGGTCGGGGTTATGATTACCGGAGATGAGGTCTACCACGGCCGTATCGAAGACAAGTTCGAGGCCGTCATCCGCAAAAAAGTGGTCCGGTTGGGGGGCACGGTTCAGGATGTGGTTTTCCTTCCGGACGATGACGCCCGAATCGCCGAGGCCGCCCTTCGGCTGGTGAATGAAGGGGCCGATTTCGTCGTGACCACCGGCGGAATGTCGGTGGACCCGGACGACCGCACCCGATTCGCCCTGCTGAAAGCCGGCGCCGAGGACATGGTTTACGGGTCGGCGGTGCTGCCGGGCGCCATGTTCATGATATCCTATTTGAACGGCGTTCCGGTGCTCGGCATTCCCGCCTGCGGCATTTTTGCCGAAACCACTATTTTTGATCTCATGTATCCTCGGGTACTGGCCGGAGAAAAAATCACCCGCAAAGACATTGCGGTGCTCGGTCATGGGGGACTCTGTCTAAAATGCAAGACCTGTGTCTATCCCCGGTGCCCTTTCGGCAAATAGAACATGGAATCTGGTGACCGCTAAGAGATTTTCGGAGGCTGACATGATCAGAACATTGGCTATCGGTTTGGAAGAGGCGCTCAGCATGACCCTGGCGCGTATTCGTCCGCTTGAGACGGAAACCGTTGAACTGATGGACAGCGTCGATCGGGTGGTCGCCCAAGATCTGCATGCCAATGTGGATTCGCCTTCGGTGGATGCTTCCCTGAAGGACGGCTATGCGGTATTGTCCCGGGAGGTGGCTGCGGCCACCTTCGAGCATCCGGTGCGATTGAAACAGACCGGATGCGTGGCCGCCGGGGGGCGGAATGATCTTCGCGTCGAACCGGGAACCACGATCCAGGTCCTGACCGGCGCCAAAATTCCGCCGGGGGCCGACGCGGTGGTGTCCGAAGAGTTTACCCGGGCCGACGGCGAGGACATTCTCATCAAGATTTTTGCCGAACCCGGTCGGAATATCCTTCCCAGGGGCAGCGACGTCGGTTTGGGAAAGCGCATCGCACACCAGGGGCAGCGGCTGACCCCGGGGATGGTGGGGATGCTGGCGGCCTCAGGGCACCATCGCATTCCCGTGGTCCGCAATCCGAGAGTGGCGGTCATCGCCACCGGCGATGAAGTCGTGGCCCCGGGTCAACCCCTTCCGGAGGGGAAGCTGTATGCCAGCAACATCACCACCCTCGGTTCCTGGTGCCGTCGGTACGGCATGGAAACGAACCTGCATCATGTCAAGGATGATCCGGACGAGATTTTGAATATCCTGAAACAGGCGGGGGCGGAATCGGATGCAATTCTCACCAGCGGCGGGGCCTGGACCGGCGATCGGGATATGGTGGCAAAAATCCTGGCCCAACTGGGATGGGAGCAGGTATTCCACCGAATCCGCATCGGACCCGGAAAAGCGGTGGGGTTCGGTTTGCTGAATGAAAAACCGGTCTTTATCTTGCCGGGCGGTCCTCCGTCCAACCTGATGGGCTTTCTGCAGATCGCCTTGCCCGGGCTGCTGACCCTTGGGGGGTACCGGCGGCCCGCACTGCCCGCGGCCAGTGTTCGATTGTCTTCAGAGTTGACCGGCCGATTCGCCGACTGGACCCAGTTCATCTTCGGGGTCATCGAAAACGGAAATGAACTGCCGGTTTTTCGCTCGTTGGAAGGCATGAGCCGCCTGAGATCCATGGCCGAAGCCGAGGCGGTGGTCGCCATTCCCGAGGGGAAAACCGTTCTGCCGGCCGGGTCGGTGGTGTCGGTTCAGCTGCTGGAGTGACCGGCTGAAGGCATTGCCCGAATAAAATTCAGGGGGATTGGAAGACAGGAAAACACCATTGCCGGATAAAGAAGACGAAATAACCTGTGGCGCCGTGATACTGGCCGGAGGACGCAATTCCCGCATGGGGGGGCGGAACAAGGCCTTTCTGAAGGTCGGGGGGGAGACGATTCTGGATCGGGTGGTGAAACGTCTTCGGCTGTTTTTTGATGAAATCATGCTGGTGACCCGAGCCCCCGCACTTTATCAGGAGTCTTCCGTCAAGGTGATCGAGGATATTTTCGAGGACCGCTCCTCCTTGACCGGGGTGCATGCGGGGCTTACCCATGCACGGTCGGACTACGCCTTTGTCATACCCTGTGATGCCCCCTTTATTCGGCCGGCCCTGATCCGATTGATGCTCTCCGAGCTGGATGCCTCCCCGGCTTCCATAGATGTGCTCGTCCCCTTTCACGACGGCAGATACGAGCCCCTCTGCGCCATCTATTCCAAAAACTGCATCGATCCTATCGAGGACCAATTAAAGCGGAAGGATTATAAGATCTACCACTTCTTCGATCAAATCCGTCTGAAGATCTTGTCTGCGGAGCGGATCAAGTCCGCAGACCCGGAGATGCGCTCCTTTTTCAATGTCAACACCCCCGAAGCCTATCAGCGGTGTCGGGAACTCTGCGATCCTTTTTGATTTTCAGGCTTGATTTTCAGGCGGCTGGCGTGATCCGAACCGGGTTTACGACCGCTTCTGAAGAAACCGCTGTTCAATAAACTCGGCCAGCCCTTGAACGTCGTTGATGTCGATGCGGGGGACCCCTAAATCCACCTCGATATCGGATACGACCGCCACCAGGGTTCTGGGGTCTTCTTTGGCGTGCAGCGGTGTTGAATGGGCGGTGCTTCGAAAGATTTCGATCTGGGGCTTTCCGATCCGTTTGTATCCTTCGGTCAGGACGATATCCATATCTCCGAAATAACGCTCGACGATCTCATCCAGGCCGATCTCTTCGGCGACATCCTGGATCACCGATATCTTCCAGGGGGAGGAGATCACCACCGTTTCCGCGCCGGCCTGTTTGTGGCGCCAGGTGTCTTTTCCCGGGATATCGATATCAAACCCATGGGTGTCATGCTTGACGGTGCCGACCCGATATCCCCTTTTTTTCAACTCGGGAATCAGCTTCTCCAGCAGGGTGGTCTTTCCGGAATTTTTTTTACTCACTATGGATACGACGGGCGGCTTCATGATGCTCCTCCTTGTTCACTTCAAACCGGTATTGGAAATCTCACTCGCCTTTTGATCAAGAAGCAAGAGGGCGCGAGAAGGCTGAAAAGCGCCTATTCAACAGGAACGGGCGGGACGATGGTAACCGGAATTTTGGATCGGCGCAATACACCTTTTATATGAGACCCGATGGTCGTGCCTTTGGAAATATACCCTTGCCGGGCCCCCATAATGATCGTGTCGCACTCGAATTTTTCGGCCTTTTCAAGGATTTCCTCGATAATTTCGCCATCCGCCACCACGATTTCACGGGAAGAGTAGCCGCAGGTATTGTCATCGATACCGGCTTCGATGCAGAATTTTTCCAGTGCTTCGCGGATGAGCCGGCTTTCGGACTTTTTTCCGATCAACGTCTGACGGGCATTGTTTTCCTGGGTTTCCGCCATTTCCCGATACTGTTTTTCCCCGAGCATTCCCCGAAGGCGCCCCTCCACGTATCCCGGCATTTTCTCGATCACATGAAGCAGCACCAGCGTGGCCTGATACCGGGTCGCCAGCGATGCCGCATAATCGAAAGCCGGTTTGCAATTATCCGTCAGATTGGTGGCGAACAGGATTGATGAAATCGGTTTAAACATAGCAGAAGCCCCCTCTAAATTTTGAAATTTTGATTCATGGTCACCGTTTCGGGCAGCCTGCCTATCCTTCAGGCCAGGCCGAAACGATGATCAAAGCCAGATATTCCCAAGTGCTATGAAGTATATAGCTTTTTTTACATTCAAAATCCTACAAAAAACAATAAAGGCCCCGGGCCGGGCGGGGCCTTGTCCAAAACCTACAGGGAAAGAACGGATCAGGGCCAGGAACCCTTGGTCCTGTCATCAAAACCGGAGTCCATGCACTGGGCCTTTTCTTCTTCGGTCAGCTCATCGGGATTTTTCAACGCATCGATGGGGCAGACAAACTCTTTACCGTCCTTATCCTTTACCCAAACGAAACGGTCTTTCATTTTTCTTGCTTTTTCTTCTACCATTCTACCTCCCTCCGGAAATCATCGGTTGTATAAAGCTTCTCTTATATTCGTTGCCCTTTATTCGGCAAAAAATCCAAAAGGCGTTCGCATATCAGGCATGTCGTAGAAAAACATACTGCTTATTAAAATAGGCGCGGACGAAATTTGTGTCAACAAAGGCGCCTTTCGACAACGATCGGATGAGCCCCTGTTGAACTCATTCCAGGATGGTTCGCTCTGAATTTTCCAAGAACCGCCTGATACTAAATGAAAAATTACATGAAAAATACTTGACATTTACCGATTCTTCCTCCATATAGCATAGGTGAACGGGGCTTTCAATAGGTCTCTTCTACAAACAGGTAACTAATTGGAATTAAGATATTTATTGGGAGCATAAACCGGTCCGGATCTGAAAGCGCTTCGGGTTTCGGTCGAGATAATATTGCATGCAATAAGGGGATTCACAAATAAAAAATCCGTGAAAAATCGGAATCAGCAGCGGCATCGGACGGCAACGTCGGGAAAACCGACTCGGTTCTCATTTTTTCGGCAAAGGAGGTAATGGTTATCATGGCGACAAAAAAGTCCCAAAACTCTCCCCCCAAAATCAAAACCAAAGACAAAACCGTCTTGAGGTCCCTCGGTCTCGGCGGATATTTCGGCGGCGGCGCCGAAGGAATGGTGGATGTCAAGGACGGGAAAATCGTCCGGGTCCGCCCCATGCGGTACGGGTGGAAATACAGCAAAGACGAGGTCCGGCAGTGGACAATGACCCGGAACGGGAAATCCATCGGGCCGGCATGGAAATCCCTGCCCGGCCCTTTTTCACTGGCCTATAAAAAGCGGGTCTATTCCCCCAATCGAATCAAATACCCGCTGAAAAGGGTCGATTGGGATCCGGACGGGGAACGCAATACCGAAAACCGCGGAAAAAGCAAATATGTGCGCATCTCCTGGGATGAAGCCGCTGAGATTATATCCAAGGAGCTGAGGCGGATTCACGACAAATACGGATACTATGCGGTGCTGCTTCAGGGGGACGGTCACGGGGAATGCAAGACCATCAACACCCCCCATGGTCATCCCGGCGTGCTGCTGGACCACCTGGGCGGGTTTACCCTTCAGGTGCGAAACCCCGACAGCTGGGAGGGCTGGTATTGGGGCTCCAAGCATGTCTGGGGGCAGGGGGCCCAGGGCATCATGTATCCGGCGGCCAATATCGTGAAGGACACCACCGAACACGCGGATATGGTCCTGTTCTGGGGATGTGATCCGGAAACCACGCCGTGGGGCTTCACCGGGCAGTTCGCCAGCCGGCTCTCCTATTTCTGGTCCGAGGTCGGAATCAAGCAGATCTACATCTGCCCCGACTGCAATTACGGCGCCGCGGTTCACGCGGACAAATGGATTCCGGTTCTGCCGAATACCGATGCGGCTTTGCAGCTGGCCGTCATCTACATGTGGATCACCGAGGAAACCTACGATAAGGACTATGTCGATACCCACACCGTCGGATTCGACAAGGTCAAGGAATACGTCTTGGGCGAAGAGGATGGTGTGCCCAAAACCCCGGCCTGGGCATCCAAAAAATGCGGGGTGCCGGAATGGACCATCAAGGCCCTGGCCCGGGAGTTTGCCGCCAAGACCACCTCCATCGCCCATTACTTCGGGGGCGGACTGGTCCGCGGACCCTTTTCCCATGAACCGGCCCGGCTGGAGTGCATCCTGCTGGGAATGCAGGGGCTGGGCGGTCCCGGGGTTCATCAGCATCAGTTCACCTATTTCGGATTGCCTCGGGCCGAAGGCCTGGGCGGCACCTTTTTCTGGAATCCCGAAATCGAAGAGCGGCTGGCCATGCCGGTGCTTTCATCGGTGACCGCCTGGCAGCAGCAGATCATCCCGAAGACCCTGATCCAGAAAGCCATTCTCTCGGACGAACCGATCACCTTTCACGGCACCGGGGCCCAGAACGCACTGGTCCGGGATCAGTTCAACGAATACAAATTCCCTTCGGAAGAAGAGGGTGTGGGCACCGACATTCATATGATCTGGACCGACACCCCCTGCCGAATCACCTGCTGGAACTACGGCCACGAGACCGAACTGGCCCTGCGAAGCCCCAAAATCGAAACCATCGTGGCCCAGCATCCCTGGCTGGAAAACGACTGCCTCTATGCCGACATCATCCTGCCGGCCAACACCTACATGGAGGTGGACGACATCCTGACCAACATCCGTCAGGGCACTCAGCAGCCGAATATTATGCTGGCTGAAAAAGCGATCGAACCGATCGGCGAGTCTAAAAGCGATTTCGAAGTCGTGCTGGAGGTGGCCAAGAAGATGGGGCTGGAAGAGACCCTCACAGACGGTCTCACCATCGCCGATCTTCAGAAAAAGGTGTGGGGGTACATGGGCGGTGAAAAACTGGTATCCTGGGAACAGCTTCAGGAGAAAAAATACTGGTGCTACAACACGGCCGAAGACTGGGAGGATGATCCTCCGGGATTCCGGAAATTCTATGAAGATCCGGAAAACAATCCGCTGAGCACTCCATCCGGAAAGCTCGAGTTCTATTCCGAAAGTCTGGCCAAGGCCTATCCCGACGACAAAGAACGGCCGCCGATTCCCAAATGGATCGAACGGAGCCACAACCATGACGAACGGCTGTCCAGCTCCCGGGCCAAGATGTTTCCGCTTCTGATCATGTCCAACCACGGCCGGTGGCGGGTGCATGCCCAGTGCGACGACATCACCTGGACCCGTGAAGCGCCCACCTGCAAAGTGACCGGGCCGGACGGCTACAAGTATGAACCCTGCTGGCTGCATCCGACCGAGGCGGAAAAGCGCGGCATTCGGCACGGCGACATCGTCAAAATTTTCAACGAACGCGGCATCGTGCTGGCCGGCGCCTACATCACTGAACGGCTGCGGCCCGGGGTGCTCTACATCGACCACGGGGCCCGGCATGATCCCATCAAGACCGGAGAAATCGAGCGGGGCGGCGCCATCAACACCATCACTCCCGGGGCCACCACCTCGGACAACTGCGTCGGCCAGATCGGCAGCGGTTATCTGGTGGAGGTCCAGCGGGTGACAGGCGAAGAGATGGACCGCTGGCGAAAAGAATATCCCGAGGCATTTGAAAGAAAATATGATCCGGCGGCCGGTCTGCGGTTTGACGCCTGGATTGTGGAAGGAGATAAGAAATGAAAGCCTTTTACGTCGATCTTTCCGTCTGCAACGGCTGCTACTGCTGTCAGATCGCCTGCAAGGACGAGCACGTCGCCAATGATTGGACCCCCTATGCCAAGCCCCAGCCGGACACCGGCCAGTTCTGGATCGGCATGACCGAACTGGTGCGGGGACAGGTGCCCAAGGTCAAGGTGACCTATATTCCGAAGCTGTGCCACCACTGCGACGATGCGCCCTGTATGGATGCCTGCGCGGTGGATGCCATATACAAACGGGACGACGGTCTGGTCATTATCGATCCGGTCAAATGTACCGGATGCCAGCTGTGCGAGGATGCCTGTCCCCACGATGAAATCTTCTTCAATGAAAACCTCAACATCGCCCAGAAATGCACCGGGTGCGCCCATCTTTTGGACAATGACGAGGAATGGGAGGCGCCCCGGTGCGTGGACCAGTGCCCCACCGATGCCCTGCGTTTCGGGGAAGAGGCCGATTTTAAGGATTTCATCGCCGAGTCCGAGAGGATCAACCCGGAGGCGGGTACAAAGTCCCGGGTCTACTACAAGCACCTGCCCAGAAAATTCGTGGGCGGCACCCTGTACGACCCGGTGGAAAAAGAGGTCATTATCGGCGCCAAGTGCATCCTCAAGGATAATGAATCCGGGGAATCATTTACCGCCGACACCGATAATTTCGGGGATTTCTGGTTTCGGGGCCTCAAAGACGACCGAACCTTTACCTTGACCCTGGAAAAGAACGGCAAGACCCATACCGTCAACCATATTGTGACGGACAGGGACCTCAGCCTTGGGGACATCCCCATGAATCTGTAAAATTTTGTAAAGCCAAGCAAATATAGAATTCGGCCTCCGCACTTGCGGGGGCCGAACTGTTCCATTCAAAAGGTGTTTCCATGAAAACAGCAAATATCGGAGATTACGTCAAAGTCCATTACACCATCAAACTGCCTTCCGGCGATGTCGTCGGGTCGTCCAGAGGCGGTCAGCCGCTGGCCTTTAAAATCGGCAAGGGCTCGGCCGTCAAGGGGCTCGAAAAAGGGGTGATCGGCATGCAGGCGAATGAATCCCGGACCATCGAGGTCGCCCCGGAAGAAGGATTCGGTTTTCGGGATGAAAACCTCGTCCTGACCTTGGATCGTAAAGAAATCCAGACCGGCGTCGACCTGGTTCCCGGGCGTCCGATCCAGTACAAATCGGGCATGGGTGAGATCGTCAACTTCGTCGTCCTAAACGCCACCGATGAAACCGTCACCCTGGATGCAAACCATCCCCTGGCCGGGGAGACATTGACTTTTGAGGTGGTGTTGGTGGCGTTGTCTTGACGAAGAAAGCGGCAATCATAGCCGCTCTTCGAGTTAATCGAAGGGATCATAGGAAATGTCTGGCGATTTGAGGCAGTAATGGGGTGTATGGCTTCAAATCGCCAAGAAAATCAAATGAAGAGCGACATTTTAAAAGTAGAAGTTCAACACTCCTGATCTTCACCGTCTGCAACAAGAAACCATTTCTCGATTTTGATCTCCTGCCGCCCCGCGGTGGCATCCACAGAAAATCCTAAGACGTATTCAGATTTAATCCATGCCTCCGCCAATGCAACACTTCCATATAATTTGACCATTGCCGATAAAGGGTGGAAGCAAGCAATGAGTGAATATCCTGAAATTCAGCTCGGCGCGAATATCGTCTATGGCCATATTACCTACAAAGGAGTTGCAGAAACTTTTGAAGGTGCGTATACACCTATTGAAAATTTCCTCTAATCAGAGATGTAGATAATGACGCAACTTCGCAATGAAAACCTCCTTTTACGTTCTATGGCCATTCATAAATCAAGTGCCCGGGCACGGAACCGATTTATCGCAGTCAATTGTGGGGCGATTCCCGAGAATTTTATTGAAAAGCGAGTTTTTTGGCACTCGAAAAGGTGCCTTCACCGGAGCTATTTTAGATCTGCGAAGCAGCTGGATGTTTGTCGAAAAACCCTTTTTCGGAAGATGCGCAATTATAAATTATTATAGTGTGTTGATTATAGTATCACTTCATCTTAGTAGCGACAAAAACGGAAGAAAAGAAGAATATCTATCGAACGGACAAAAACGAAAGGAGGCTGACAAGCTGATGGGGGCCGAATAGAAGGTCCGGATGAAAAAGGAACGACCTGCTTTTTTCCAGTTGTTTTCCATAGCCGAAAGAGCGGGGCTGGTTTTTGGATCAAGAATCCGAAGGATAAGGAGATCGAAATGAAACGGAACGGTTGGATTGTGGTTTGTATTACCTTGTTTTTTTTCATTGGTTTGCCGGAAACGTGTGTTCAAATAGACAATGTCTGGGCTGCTGAAAAAACCTATCGGATGAAAATTCAGTCGGCCTTTCCCCATGGGGATCTCTCGATGGATTTGCTGAAGGAATTCGCTGATTCAGCTAAAAAACGCAGTGAAGGAAGTTTAAAAATCAAGGTGTTTGCAGATCCCGAACTGGTGCCGGGTGATCAACTGTTGGGTGCCACCAAACAGGGAGTTCTGGATATGTTGCATGCCATGGGGGGCATGTGGGCGGGTATTCTGCCGATCGGAAATGTGGAATTCAATCTTCCATTGGCTTTTCGAATCGAAGGAGAGAAGACGTTTGAAGAAAAGGCCGCGGCCGTGCGTGACTTCTTTTTCAAAGAAGGATTTATTGACCTGCTGCGTCAGGAATACGCCAAACAGGGTTTGTACTATTTAGATATTCACACCTATGGCCCGGTGCCCTTCGTACTGTCCACAAAACCGATTAAAACATGCGATGACCTGAAAGGAATGAAGATTCGGGCCGAGGGGATAAACCTCGAGTTTCATTCCGAAGTGGGCTTCCATGCGACGGTAATCTCCGGCCTGGAAACCTATATGGCCCTGAAGCTCGGCACTGTAGATGCCGCCGAATGGGATGTCAGTGCCGTCACCGGGCTGAATTGGCACGAAGTGGCGCCCTATTGGATTCAAGGAATGGAGAGTGATATCACCATCGGCCATATTTTGATGGATATGAATAAATGGGAAGCGTTGCCTGAAGATATGAAGAAGGCTCTAAAGGGGGCTGCGGAGGATTACTGGCATGCTACTGTAAAGGGGTATAAAGAGGAACTGGAAACCGTCCGAAAACTTGTGAAAGAAGGAAAGATCCACATCAACGTCTTGGATGAGGCGTGCCAGGATCAATATGTTGAGGCGGCAAAGAAAATATGGAAAGAGGTGGCGCTTCAAAGCCCGGCAAATGCCAAGGCTGTTCAAATGATTGAGGAATGGAAAAAGAAAAGATGATATTCCCATGGATTGGCTGAATGATGAAAACAAGGTTTCTTCATTCAGCCGATTAAGGATTTGTCAAATGATATTTAAAGTCTCTCAGGGACTGGAATGGATTATCGATCGAACAGGCAAATGGGTCAGCCTTCTGATTCTGGTGATCATGGCCACTACCAGCTACGAAGTGATATCCCGATACGTGTTTAATCGGCCCACCATTTGGGTTTGGCTGGTCAACAAACAGCTCTTCGGGGTGTTTGTGATGACCGCCGGCAGTTATACCTTGGTACAGAAGAGCCATATCCGTATTGAAATGTTTTATGATTCATTTCCAAGAGGTCTCAAGGTGTTCATCCAATGGTTGACGCTTCTTGCCGCTACCGGTTTTCTCGGCAGTCTTCTCTGGAAAAGCTGGATCATGGGATATGAAGCATTCAAAAACGGCGAGGTGGCGACAGGCGTTTTTCGTCTGCCTCTGTACCCTCTCAAGCTTTATATGCCGCTGGGAACACTGCTGTTTCTGCTAGGCTGCTTTGTCGTATTTACCAGGAAGGATAGCCGCGAAATCTCACAGAGAGAAGATGGACT
>JAABSQ010000662.1 GCA_011390315.1 Desulfobacteraceae bacterium | reverse complement strand
CCGAATCCCAACCGAGACGGGCCGACCTCAGAAAATCGGTCAGGGGTTCCAGGTCCGGAAAGGCGGACAAGCGGGCGCGATCTTCTAAAGACAGGACCCCCTGGACGCCCCGCCGGGCCCGCTCCGGAGCCACGGCCAGGGTCGGATCCACCCGGGTCCAGCCGGTGTCCTGAAGCCAGACCTCGGTCCAGGCATGGGCGTCGGACTGGCGGACGATCAGGTAATCCCCGTAGGGATTCATTTCCCCGCCCTGGTAGCCGCCCACCACCCGGGCCGGAATATCCGCCGCCCGCATCAGAAAGGCGAAGGCGGAGGCGTAATGTTCGCAGTAGCCTTTTTTGGTGTTGAACAGAAAATCATCCACCGGTTCCGGACCCAGCAGGGGCGGCTGAAATGTGTAGATAAACCCGTTTCTTCGAAAAAAGTCGAGGGCCCGGGCCACGATCTCCCGAGGGGCGGCGCCGGTGCGAGCCCACTCCCGGGCCAGTTCCCGGGCTTGGTTGTTTCCTCGGCCCGGCGTCTGAAGGCTGATCCGCTCCCACTGGCGAAGGGGCCCGGTATGGTAATCCAGAAAAGAGCGCATTCGATAGATGCGCCGCTCATTCACCGGTCGTCTCGCCACCGCGGTGAGGTCGCTCAGCAAAACCCCGCGATCGGGCGAATTTCCCGGCATCTCCAGAAGAAACAGCCATCGGTCCCGATGAGGCTCCAGGGTAACGGTATAATCCACCGGTTTTTCTCCGGAAACCCCGTCTCGCACCGGATGCAGCCCCGGCATTCGGCGCCACTCCCGGCCGTCGAAAAAGACGAAAACCACCCCCCGCCAGTAGCGAAGCTCCGGCGCCGGCGCCGGCCCCTCGAACTGTACCCGAAAGGCCACGGCGGTGTTCTCCACTAGGTTGGAGACCGATCCGGGCGACATGCTGTCCGAAAAGCCGGAGGTCCCGGTGGTTTTCCGGGTGATGCCCCACAGCCCGCCCTGAATTCGAGGAAACAGTACAAAGAGAATCAACGCCAGGGGAATGGCCTGCATCATCAGAATACCGGCCAGCCGCAGTTTGGCTTTTACCGCACCCCCGGGATGATTGATATGGACCAGCACCGCCGTGGTGACCAGCACCGATAAAAAAAGGTAGAGCGTCATCAGCAGGGTGTCGGAATAAAACAGATTGGCCAGGACCATGAAGTAGGCCAGAAATGCGGTGATGATCTTGTCCCGATAGGATCGAATTTCCAGCGGTTTGAGAGAAGCCATCACGGAAAGCAAGGCCACGTAGGCGTCGCTGTCGAAACCGCCGCCGAAGGTCAGAATGGCCATACTGAATCCGGTTATCGCCAATACCCAGAGCACCGGTCTGCGGGGCCGGGGCCAGGACCGGACCGCCCCGGCCAGGGCATACCCCCACAGCAGGAAGCACCAGCCGGTGATCCAGGGAGGGAGCCGAAAAATATGGGGCCCGGCCGCCACCAGAAGGGCGCCCAGCAGCGGCGGCAGTTGAGTGTCGAACCGCCTCACGGAGTTCTCCGGGGGAGCCCGAACAGGGCCAGGGTTCGCAGGCATTCATGTTTGTGGGGGGCTCCCCGGTCGGGAGGAATGGTTTTCCCCGGCAGATTCAGACCATATGTAAGCCCCGATTCGCCGGCCCGCAGCACCAGCCCCGAGAGCCGGGAGAGTTTTCTTTCGGTCTCCTCCTCCTGAAGCAGATGCCAGTCGAGCATCACCGTGGAACCGGTCTTTCCCGTAAAGACCTTGGTCAGCAGTCCCTGACCCCGGGCATAGGATTTCCAGGAAATGTGTCGGGGAAGGTCCCCCGGCTGATAATGCCTCAGACCGTGGAAATCTTCCACTCCGCGAACCGCCGTTTTCCCGGCGGCATGGGCCGTTTTGCCGGAATCCCCCTCCTGAAATGCGTCAGGGCCATGAACCGGGGTTGGATAAACGGTCCAGACCACACCCGTGTCGAGACGCGTCCAGGCCCGGAACAGGCCCAGGGGGTACCGGGTGGCGATGACCAGGGGCCCCGGTTTGAGGATTCCCCGAGCGACGGTTTGAAAACCGGGGTCGACCCGGGCCTCCTGCTGTTCCGAAAGGCTTCGCCGGGCCGCCGGTTCACCGGCGAACCCGAATTCAAGAGCGGACCGGGAGCGATCACCCGCAGTGATCCGCAAACGGCAGATCGCCCGATCCCCGGCAAATACCGGTTGGGGTGCGGCCGAGCGGATTTCGATTCCCGACAGATTCCGGTGGGTATGCAGAATGGAGACAAAGGCCATGCTTCCCAAAAGAAAGGTGAGAAGAAACCCCAGATTGTTGTTGTAATTGGCCGAACCCAGAAGCATTCCCGCCAGGACCAGGATAAACAGAAATCCATACCGGGTCGGGAACACATAGATGCCGCCGCGTCTCAGTGCATAGGGAAGCGACACCGTCGAAGGGGAGGCAAACACCGGCTTTCGGCGAAACGGCAGGGTCATGGAATCGGAACCGTCTTGAGGAGCTCCATGAGCCGGTCCCGATTCAATTCAGCCAAATTTTCCCGGGATTTCAGCCGATGGCCCGCCACCCACGGAAGAATCTTCTGCAAATCCTCCGGCACCGTATGATCCCGCCCCTGAAGAAAGGCCCAGGAGCGGGCCGCCTGAAGCAGAGCCAATCCGGCCCGGGGAGAGAGCCCCACCTGAAAATGATCGGTGGCCCGAGTGAACCCGATAATGTCCTGAAGGTACTCTAAAAACGGGTCTGAAGCATGCACCTGCCGGACCTGGTCCTGAATCTCGGCCACGCTCTCGGCCATCAGGCACGCCTCCATCCGGTCGAGCAGGAGCTCCGCCCCTTGTCCCATCAGAAGTTTTTTTTCGGCGGACCGGTCGGGATACCCCATGTCGATCCGCATCAGAAACCGGTCCAGTTGAGATTCGGGAAGGGGAAAGGTGCCCGATTGCTCCAGGGGGTTCTGGGTGGCGATCACGAAAAACGGGGTTTCCAGCGGACGGGTTTCCCCCTCCACCGTCACCTGCCCTTCTTCCATGGCCTCCAGCAGGGCGCTCTGGGTTTTGGGGGTGGCCCGGTTGATCTCGTCGGTCAGCAGAACCTGGGTGAAAATGGGACCCGGGTGGAAAATAAAGAGATTGCTTTGCCGGTCGAATATCGACACCCCCAGGATATCCCCCGGCAGCATGTCGCTGGTGAACTGAACCCGGCGAAACTGGAGCCCCAGGCATTTGGATAGCACCTTGGCCAGGGTGGTTTTGCCGATCCCGGGCAGGTCCTCGATGAGCAGGTGTCCCCGGGCGAAAAGGCAGGTGAGGGCCAGCCGAATCTGTTCCTCCTTGCCCAGAATCACCTGTCCGATCTGATCGATGATATGCTCAAATTGCATGGCTTGAAATAGAAAACCCGGCCATCTTCCAATAGCCGGGCTTTTCAGTAATCGCGAATCCTGTTTTTATTTTGCCGTTGCGCTGGCCATGTACTGATCCAGTAATTTTTCATTGTCCTCGTCGGTAATCACCCGGGGAAGCCGCTCCAGGGCCCGGTCGATGGCGGCATCCACCATTTCTTCCTTAAATCGTCGTTTGGCCTGTTGAATCTGGCTGCCGACCTTATCTTTGGTGGATTCTATCATAATCCGGCTCTGGGCCTTGGCCTCATCGATGATATCCTGTTTTCGGCGCTCCCCCTGGCGAAGGATCCTCTCCTTTAACTCGGCATACCGAATATCGCTCTCGGTGATCGCCTGCCGGGTCTCTTCGATGCGGGCGGTCACCTTTTCCTTTTGGGATTCCAGGACCCCGATTTCATAGGCGAGATCTTCTTTCCGCAACCGCAGAAAATCCAGAATGGGATCTTTGCCGAACTTATAAATGACGAACGCCAGAATGGCGAAATTGACCCAGATCATGACCGTGTCGTAGGTGCTTCGCCAATCTCCGCCGGTTTCCTCGGCCCACACCGGTCCGGGGGTCGCCAGAAGGCCCAGGGCCGCGACCGCCGAAACCGATACGATGCCGGCAATGATTCTTTTTTTGGATTTAGCCATTAGACAGCCTCCGACCCAGCACCTTTTCCATTACCTGACGGGCAAGCGCTTCGGATTCCTCTTCCAAATATTTTTTTGCCTCATTCAGCTGAGACTGGACATCCGCCTCGGTCTTCCGCTTGAGTTCCGCAATCTCACGGTTGGCTTCCGCCAGAATGTCGGCGGCTTCCCGGCCCCCTTCTTCCTCCAGGGCCATCCGTGAGGCGTTGGCATCGTTGCGGGCGGCCGCCTCCTGCGTCTTCATCCGGGAGACCAGATCCGAAACCTCTTGTTCCGAATCCTTGATTTCCCGGCTCAATGCGGTCATGTAGTCCTCCCGCTCCGACATGGAGTCTTGAAGGGGACGGAACATGACGCGATTGATAATGAATACGAAGAGCAGAAAGGAGACCAGCTGAACGACCATGGTCTCATTGATGCTGATGAGCGCTATATTGCTGATAATCTGCATCGGCTATCTTCTTCCTCCGTCAGAGGATACACATCAAACTACGAACAAAAGCAACAGGGCGATAACCAGAGAATAGATTCCGGTCGATTCCGAAACGGCCTGGCCGACCAGCATGGTCCGGGTCAGCAAGCCCGCCTCTTTGGGATTCCGTCCGATCGCTTCGCAGGCCTTTGCCGCGGCCATGCCTTCACCCACGCCCGGCCCGATCGCTCCGAGCCCCATTGCAAGACCCGCTCCAAGAAACGCAGCCGCTTTAATAATGTCTACACCTTCAATCGCCATCGCTTTATCCTCCGTAAACGATTAAGTTAAAAAAAACTTCAACAAGCATATCCGGTCGCCTCCGGTCATACCACGAAAATCAAGACCAGTGCGATTACCAACGAGTAGATCCCGGTGGATTCGGCCACCGCCTGCCCCACCAGCATGACCCGGGTCAGATCGGCGGTTGCTTCGGGCGCCCGGGCGATCTGGTCCACCGCACTTCGGGCGGTAAACCCTTCGCCGACGCCGGGGCCGATGGCGCCGATCCCCATGCAGAGACCGGCCGACAGAAGCGCCATAGGCGGGGCCCAGGCTTCGGTGGCCGGAAACCCCTTGAACATCAGAATAAAACTGATCAAAAGGCCGTAAATCGCGGTGGTCTGGGTCACCGCCTGCCCCAACAGCATGACATTGGTTACCGGGGTGGTCTGCTCGGGCTGTCGAGCCACCCCCTGACAGCTGGTCTCCGCCACCAATCCGCCGCCAAGTCCGGAACCGATGGCGCCGAGTCCCGAGGCCAAGGCAGCGCCCAGAAGGGCGGCCCAGGTGGGCGATACCGGCCGCCCTGAAAAGTCGGTGAAAAGCAGAATGAAGGAGGTCACCAGAGCAAAAATCGACGGGGTCTGACAGACCGCGGAGCCGATCAGCATGTTGGTGGTCAACCGGCCGCTCATGCCGGGCTGACGGGCCATCCCGATACAGGCCGCGCCGGCCGGAAATCCGGAGCCCACACCGGAGCCGATGGCCCCCAGCCCCATGCAGAGACCGGCCCCCAATACCACTGAAATCATGACATAAGAGGATGCCGAAAACGAAGTAAACAACAGAATCATGGCAATGACCAGGGCGAAAATGGATGCGGACTCCGCAATCGCCTGGCCTACCAGCATGGATTTAAATATATCGCCCGCCATTTCGGGCTTACGTGATACGGCCTCATTCGCCTGCGCGGCCGTCAACCCCTCGCCGATCGCTGCCCCGATGGCGCCGAACCCCATTGCCAATCCGCCTCCGGAAAACGCAGCCACTTTAACCCACGTTTCGATGTCGATAGCCATGCTATTTCACCTGTACAGAGATATAAACCACAGTTAGCATCGTGAACACAAACGCCTGAATCGTACCCACAAACAGCCCGAAAAATGCATTCAACAGGGGCGGCAGAACGATACTATAGGTAAGATAGGAGACCACCAGGATGATGATGGAGCCTCCCATGATATTCCCGAAAAGACGAAAGGATATGGAAACCACCTTGGCGAGCTCACCGATCAGGTTGAGCGGCATCATGAAAAAGACCGGTTCGAAATAGGCCTTGATATAGGTCTTGAACCCCTTGGCCCGAATGCCCGCATAATGGGCGATGAAAAACCCCATGATGCCCAGGATCAGGGGGGTGTTCAGGTCCTTGGTCGGTTCGCCCAGGTGGGGGATGATCCCCAACCAGTTGGACAGCAGAAGGAACATGAACAGGGCGCAGATCAGGGGCGCGTATTTTTTGGCAAGCTCCCTGTCTAAAGCGTCCTCGGTGAGACCGTACAGTTGTTCCACAAAAAGCTCCCCCACGACCTGCAGGGGCCCGGGGAGACGACTCCGGTTGCGGGCGGCGAAATACCCGAACAGGGTCAGCAACAGAATGACGATCCAAGTCATGATGATGGCATCGAGATTGAATGTCATGATGTGCCCGTTCACCGGAATGATCAATTGGTAGACCTTGCCTAGTTCCTCCATAGCGCTATTTCCCCAATTTACCTTTCCACGGTTCGAAACAGATGAGCGAAATGATCCAGAAGTATCATGATCTGGACCATGAATACACCGACTAATACCGCAAACAAATTGAAGGTGTCCGATTTGATGGCCGCCACGAAGGGAATCGCCAGCAGCATATAGCGAAACAGAATCGACCCCAGGGCCTTGGCGAAGGTCTTTCGCACCGACGGGTCCATGCGTTTGGGCAGGGTTTCGCCTATTAAAATAAAGTTAAGGATGCTGAAGAGGGCGCCTAGGATCAACCCCTTTCCGATGGGGCTGTAATTGGCCACGATAAGCAGAGATCCCGCCATAATCGCGGTCATTATCGCTCTGGAACAATATTTTTTTTCGGTATCTCTAAGGGGTTCCATGGTGCTATGGTTCCGTGTCCTCGCTTTTTCCCTGGCTCATGAGCTTGTTGATTTCCCGGTAAACGATGTATCCGCCCCCCGCCACCCCGAAAAGAATGAACAGGGTGACGAACACGCCCCGGGTACCGAGCCACTTGTCAATGGACCAACCGACGAAAAAGCAGAAGGTGATGCATCCGGCCATGGTCAGGCCGATCTGCATGACGATGGTCAGATTCTCCGCCCAGTCCCGATTTTCGCGATAATTGAAAAGCTTTTTTCTTCCCGTTTCAACCTCCCCTTCAGACCGCCCCATAGCTGTTCCCCTTTCTCGAATTCACATATGTTCCGGAACCGGAAAGGGTATTTGAAGAATAATTTAAATATTTGAAAAGAAATTAAAATCCATATTCTTCAATTTTGCTGAACCGCCTATAGCAGAGGTCATCCACGATTGTCAAGATATGATTTCATTCCCAAAGGTACTCCCGGGTGCGACCTGCCCCTGAATACGATGCCCGGAACCCGCCGGTTTTCACCGCATTGCGGATTGCCTCAAGAGGCCGCCTCTTCGTTTGAAGCCCCAGGTATTATTTGCATTCCCCCCATCGATGTGTTAGCTTTGTGCATTTGAATTCAGGGCGATTCACCTTCGGTTCGGCTGATTCGAAGCGGCGGGGGCGAACCCGCTTCAGCGCCCCTAAATGGATAATATTACCGGCTAATTACAAGGTTTTCTCACGGACCCCAATTCCTTAATTTTCAGGGACTTTTTCGATGAAAATTTCCGCAGCCGAAAGATTGCGCCGCTTTTATGCTCAATTCTCGGGCAGCGACCACGTCCTGATCCTGATCAATGCCGACCCGGATGCCATCGCCAGTGCACTGGCGGTCAAAAGGCTGTTGTGGCGAAAAGTGGCAAGCGTCACCATTTCCAATATCAATGTGGTGAAGCGGCCCGACAATGTAGCCATGATCCGGCTCTTGGACGTGAAACTCACTTTTGTCGAAGAGCTGACCGACCCGAACCGGTTCAACCGAATGGTTCTGCTCGATTCTCAGCCCTGCCACAATGAAGTTTTTTCCCGATTCAAATTCAACATGGTCATCGATCATCATCCGAAGACCGAGGTGGACGCACCCTTCGTGGATATCCGACCCGACTACGGGGCAAACTCCAGCATCCTCACCGAATATCTTCGTTCGGCAAAAATCAAGCCCTCGGCCAAGCTGGCCACCGGGCTGTTCCATGCCATCAAGACCGATACCCGAAATTTTGAAAGACAGACCCTGATCGAGGACGTCCGGGCCTTTCAGTTTCTGTTCAAGCACGCCAATACCACCCTGGCTCGAAAGATCGAACAGGCGGATCTGAGAATTGATTTTCTTAAATACTTCAAAAACGCCATTGAAACCATGCGAATGCACCGGGGACGGATTTTCGTCAATCTCGGAGCCGTGGTCAATCCGGATGTCTGCGTATTGATCGGCGACTTTTTCATGCGGGTGAATCCGGTGACCTGGACCATTGTCGCCGGCACTTACAACAACACCCTGATTCTCATTATCCGCAATGACGGGCTTCGCAAAAGCGCCGGAAGGCTGGCCAAAAAAAGCTTCTGTCAACTCGGCTCCGCGGGAGGGCACAAAAGCATGGCCCGGGCTGAAATACCGGTCGAAGCCATTGCCGACCAGGTGGACATCAACGACGAGAAGAAGCTTCTGCAGTGGATCATCGACCGGGTGGAGGGAAAGCACATCACCACCCATGTCTGCAAAAACGATAGAGAAGAGGCCGGCCCGGCCGACGCGTCGGAAGAGAAAAAATGACCCTGTCCCCAAAAGACATGCTGGATATCACGATTCTGGGATCGGGGACCTGCGTCCCCTCCCTGCGGCGAAGTTCCTGCGCCCTGCTCATGGAAACAGGCGGCATCAAGTGGCTCTTCGATTGCGGGGCCGGCACCCTGCGCCGACTTTTGGAAGCGGGTACGGAAATCTTCGATATCGATACCATTTTCCTGAGCCATTTCCACCCGGATCACAGCGGTGAACTGGTCTCTTTTCTGTTCGCCACCAAGTATCCGGATAGAAAACGGCGGAAACATCCGCTCAAGCTGGCGGGCGGCGCCGGTATCCTTCGATTTTTCGAAAATTTGAAGCAGGCCTATGGAGAATGGATCGTGCTTGGCCCGGGCATGCTGGAAATCATCGAACTGGACGTCGCCGCCCCCGACCGCCGCACCTTCGGATCGATCATGGTGGAAACGGCGCCCATGGCCCACAACCCGGAAAGCCTGGGGTACCGGGTAACCGCCCCCGGCGGCGCCTCCGCGGTCTACTCCGGGGATACCGATTCCACCGACCGTCTGATCACCCTGGCCGGGAAGGCGGATCTTCTGATCTGCGAATCGGCCCTGCCCGACGACCTGAACGCGGCGGGCCATCTGACCCCGTCCGGGGCAGGCGCCATTGCGGCCGAGGCCGAGGTATCGGAACTGATTCTGACCCATTTTTATCCGGAATGCGACAACGCCGATATCGTGGCCGAGTGCAGAAAGACCTATTCGGGCCCGCTGCGTTTGGCCGAAGACCTGATGAGAATTCGGGTAGCCGAAGGGTAATCCGTTCCATGACCCTTTATCCGATCAATCTGGACCTGCGGGGGCGACGCTGCCTGGTGGTGGGCGGCGGATCAGTGGGCGCCCGCAAGGCCCGCACCCTGGTCGATTGCGACGCCGCCGTGCTCGTGGTCAGCCCTCAAACCGGCCGAGCCATGGAAGCCCTGGCCGAGGCGGGGTGCGTCACCTTGGAACGACGCCCCTACCGATCCTCCGATCTTGCCGATGTATTCCTCGCCTTCGCCGCCACCGACCACGCCGATACCAATCGAGAGATCGCAGAGGATGCCCGACGCCGGTCCGTCCTCTGCAATATCGCCGACCGGCCCGGAGACTGCGATTTCACCCTGCCCGCCCGGGTGGTTCGGGGCGATCTATTGATCACCGTCTCCACCTCCGGTCAAAGCCCGGCCCTGGCCAAAAAACTGCGAAAAGACCTTCAAAACCAATTCGGCCCCGAATACGCCCTCGGGCTTCGGCTCCTGGGCGCGGCACGGAAACGGCTGCTGGCGACCGGGCATGATCCGGAGACCCACAAACACCTGTTCCGGGGATTGATCCGGGACGGAATGATTGAGCACCTGCGGGATCATCGCATCGAGGCCGTGGATCGACTGCTGAGGGAAGCCCTCGGGCCGGAATATACCTATGAAAACCTGCTGGAATCCCATGCCGAGGCGCCATAAACCATGACTTTCCTCATTATAATGACGATCCTGTTCTATATTCTGAGCACCGCCGAGTACCTGGTCTACCTGTTTGTGCAGCGGGATCGCCTATCCAAAATCGGGTACGCCCTGCTGGCCGCCGGATTTTTCTGGCATACCCTGCTGGTCGGGTACGCCTTTTTGCGGTCGGGCTCCATTCCGGTACACAACCTGCATCAGACCCTCTCTCTGGCCGGGTGGACGGTTACCGGATTTTTCCTGGCATTCCATTACCGCTATCCCTTCAAGCTGTTGGGGTTGTATGCGGCGCCGCTGGCCGCGACGATGATGATCATCTCGGCCCGCCTGCCCATGGAACCCGACCGGATACAGGATTCCCTCAAAAGCATCTGGGTCGTCTTTCATGTGGTCGTCATCTTCATCGGAGAAGCGGCCCTGGCCTTCGCCTGCGGGGTCGGCATTCTCTACCTGGTCCAGGAACACGCCATCAAGACCAAAAAGCGCGGCTTTTTTTACCGGCGGCTTCCCTCACTCGAGTTTCTTGACAACACCGGCTACGCCTGTATAATTACCGGTTTCACCATGGTCACCATCGGCCTGATCAGCGGCTTCCTGTACGCCAAAACGGTCTGGGGAAGGTTCTGGAGCTGGGACCCCAAAGAGGTATGGTCGGGCATCATGTGGCTTTTTTATGCGGTGCTGCTCCATGAACGGCTGATGGTGGGCTGGCGGGGGCGACGCTCCGCCATCATGTCCATCATCGGCTTCTTGGTCCTGATGTTTACGTTCCTGGGGGTTAATTTTTTACTTCAAGGACACCATGGAGAGTTTACGCAATGGTAAATCATGCGCTCCAAACCGATATAACCGAACCGGGCCGTTCCAAGGGCGATTCCGTCCCCGGTCATCCGGCCCGAAAGGCGCTCGATTCCACACCCGGGGCCGCCCGGCTCAAGATCGTGCTGATCGGTATGAATCACAAGACCGCCGAGGTGGAGCTGCGGGAATGTCTCGGCTTCAGCCATGAAGAAGCGGACGCCGCCCTTCAGAGTTTTCAAGACGCACCGGCTATCGCCGAGGTGGTTCTGGTCTCCACCTGCAATCGGGTCGAAATCTTAATGGCCACCCCTTCACCGGAAGCCGCCGTGGAAGCGGCCAAGACCTATCTGGCCCGGTCCAAGGCCCTGGAGGTGAAACATTTCGAGCACGCCCTCTATATCCTGGAAGGCGACGACGCAGTGCGGCACATCTTTCGGGTGGCGGCCAGCCTCGATTCCATGGTGGTGGGCGAACCCCAGATTCTGGGACAAATCAAGGAAGCCTACCGCTCCGCCACCCTCAGAAAATCCTCCGGGGTGATCCTGAACCGGCTGCTTCACAAAACCTTTTTTGTGGCCAAACGGGTGCGAAGCGAAACCGGCATCGGGGACCATGCCGTCTCCATCAGCTATGCGGCCATTGAACTGGGCCGCAAAATCTTCGGAACACTGGAAGAAAAAAAGGTCCTTCTGATCGGGGCCGGCGAAATGGCGGAACTGGCGGTGGAGCACCTGATCCGCCACCGCTCCGGAACCATTTTCGTGGCCAACCGCACCTTTGAACGGGGGGTGGAGCTGGCCGATCGCTTCAACGGCCGGGCCATCGGTTTCGAAGAGATTCCGGACCGTCTCAAGGATGTGGACATCATCATCAGCTCCACCGGGGCCTCCGGATTCATCCTCAACCGGAATCAGGTCAAAGGGGTGCTGCGCGCCCGGAAAAACCGGCCCCTCTTTTTTATCGATATCGCCGTTCCGAGGGATATCGATCCGGAGATCAACCGCCTTTCCAATGTCTATGTCTATGATATCGACGACCTGAAGGATGTCATCGAAGAAAATATCGAAGACCGCAACCGGGAGGCGGCCCGGGCCGAACGGATCATCGACGAGGCGGTGATCCGGTTTCGGGGATGGTATCAGAGTCTGGACGTGGTGCCCACCATCGTGGCCCTGCGGGAAAAAATGCTGACCATCGCCGAGGGGGAGATTCGCAAAACGTTGGCCCATTCCCTGTCTCACCTTTCAAACGAGGAAACCGCCGCCCTGCGGCGGATGACCGACGCGCTCATCAACAAGATCCTCCATGACCCGACCCTCTTTTTGAAAAACGACGGCTGCCGGGGCGGCAAATCCGTCTATCTGGATGTGACCCGAAAACTCTTCAAACTGGATGAAGAATAGACCGACATTAAGAGGTTTGAATATGAAAAAAACAGCGTTTCTGTTTCCCGGGCAGGGCTCCCAATCGGTGGGAATGGGAAAGGACATTTACGAGAAATATGATTTTGTCAAAGAGATTTTCGACCGGGGCCGAGAGGTGACCGGCATCGATCTGGCCCGGCTCTGCTTCGAAGGCCCCATGGCCGAGTTGACCGAAACGGTGAACCTTCAGCCGGCGGTCACCGCCGTCAATCTGGCCTTTTTATCGATACTCACTCGGGAAGGGATACTGCCCGATATCTCCGCCGGCCATTCCCTGGGAGAGTACAGCGCCCTGTGCGCCGCCGGCGTGATATCCGAATCCGATACCCTGAAGCTGGTGCACCGCCGGGGGGAACTGATGCACCGGGAGGCCCTGAAACATCAGGGCGCCATGGCCGCCGTGATCGGGCTGCCCATCGAAACGGTCCGGAAGCTGGTCGAGAATACGGAAGGGGTGGTTTCGGTAGCCAACCACAATGCGGAAAAACAGATCGTCATCACCGGGGCCCCGGAACCGGTGAAAGCGGTATCGGAAGCGGCCGCGGCCCAAAAGGCGAAGACCGTCCCCCTCAAGGTGAGCGGGGCCTGGCACAGTTCACTGATTCAGGGGGCCGAAGCGGAATTTGACGGCGTTCTTCAATCGGTCCCCTTTTCCCCGCCGGCCGGCCCGGTGGTCCACAATGTAACCGCGGATACGGAACAGGACCCGAAGTCGATCCGCGCCCTGATGGCCCGGCAGCTGTGC
>JAABSQ010000661.1 GCA_011390315.1 Desulfobacteraceae bacterium | reverse complement strand
CCCCGGCATCGCCCTGGATCTCGCCTCCGGCGCCGGCCGAAACGCCCTCTACCTGGCCGAGCGCGGATTCGAGGTGGATGCGGTGGACATTTCGGATGTGGCCATCGAACAGCTCGAAGGCCGCCATCCCGGAGTAAACGCCATCCTGGCCGACCTCGACACCTATGAAATTCCGCCCGAGCGGTACAGCCTGATCCTCAACATCCGCTTCCTCGACCGTCACCTTTTCCCCCTCATTCGGGAAGGACTGGTTCCGGGCGGCGTGGCTGTTTTCGAAACCTATCTGGAAGAAAAATCGGGCAACGGCATGGCCAAAGAATACCTGCTGCGGGAAAACGAACTGCTCCACTGCTTTCTTTCCCTGAAGGTCCTCTATTACGAAGAAAAAGACACCGACTTCAACGGCGGACCGGGCCGGGAAGCGGCCCTGGTCGGCGTACGGGTGCGATGAGCACGATTCCCACCCCCGTCGAGAAGACCGAGCAGCCGCCCTTCAATCCCTATCTCGCCCTTCTGGCGGGGGTTTTCGCCGTCTCCACCGGGGCCATATTCGCCCGTCTGGCCGGAGAAGCCCCGGCCCTGGTCATCGCCGCCTACCGGGTGGGGCTGGCCACCCTGGTTCTGGCCCCCGTCGCCTGGTTCACCGTGCGGGATGAACTCAAAGGCCTTTCAGCACGGGATTTCCGAATGGCGATCCTTTCCGGCCTTTTTCTGGCCCTCCATTTCGCCACCTGGATCTCCTCACTCGATTACACCTCGGTGGCCAACAGCGTGGTCCTGGTCAACACCAATCCGCTCTGGGTGGGAATTCTCACCCCCTTCATCACCCACGAACGGATTCGGACCGTCGCCGTCATCAGCATCGGCATCAGCGTCATCGGCGGGGTCATCATCGGATACGGGGATTTCGCTACCGGCGGCGAGGCCCTGCGGGGTGATTTTCTGGCCCTGATAGGCTCCATCTGTGCGGCGGTCTACATTCTTCTGGGGCGGAATCTTCGCCGAAAACTCTCCCTTATCGCCTATATCATGGTCTGCTACGGCAGCGCCGCCGCCATCCTCTGGATCATCGTACTCTCTCTGGGCCTGCCCGTCACCGGCTTCTCCACCCGGACCGTTTCCGCCTTCTGGGCCATGGCTTTGATTCCCCAGCTGATCGGACACACCAGTTACAACTGGTCCCTCAAATGGTTCAGCGCCGCCACCATCGCCGTCAGCCTTCTGGGGGAGCCCATCGGCAGCACCATCCTGGCCTACTTCCTGTTCGACGAAGGGCTGACCCCCTACAAAATCACCGGCGGGGCCCTCATCCTGGCGGCCATCTACCTGGCCGGACGGGGGGAAACCCGAAGGCAACGAAAGGATTGACAAAAGCACCGGTTTCCGGTTTAAGGAACCCGGTCCTTCGGCCGTAAGACCCGACTCATTCCAGTCGGACTGAGTGGAGGGGATGGTTCGCCGCCGGGCGGAAAAGCTGTCTGAGCGGAGCGAGTTCTTTTTCGCCCGGCGGCGAATCATCCCCGGAACGGCATACAAAGCCTGGACTGAAAACCGTACCGCCCCGCAAAGGCAGGCACGGGAGCGTACCCTACAAGTATTGATATAATTTCAAGCGTACGGATCATAACCGACAAAGGAGGAAATTCATGGCATACGAGAACATCCTGTTTGAAATCACCGAAGGCATCGCCACCATCACCTTCAACCGCCCCAAAGCCCTAAACGCCCTCAACAACGCCCTTCTGGACGAATTTTCCGACGCCCTGGAAAAGATCAACCAGGACGAAGAGATCCGGGTGCTGGTTCTCACCGGCTCCGGGGAAAAAGCATTCGTGGCCGGCGCCGACATCACCGAGCTGGCCACCTTCGGCCCCCTGCAGGCCAAAGTCTTCGCCAAAAAAGGCCAATCCGCCATCGGAAAGCTTCAGGCCCTGAACATCCCGGCCATTGCCGCGGTCAACGGGTTCGCCCTGGGCGGCGGGTCGGAAATGGCCCTGGCCTGCGACTTTATCTATGCATCCGAAAACGCCACCTTCGGACTTCCGGAAATCAACCTCGGCATCATCCCGGGATTCGGCGGCACTCAGCGGCTTCCCCGGCTGATCGGCCCCAATCTGGCCAAAGAGATGATCTTCACCGGCAAAATGGTTCCGGCCCCCGAGGCCAAGGAATACGGTCTGGTCAATAAAATCTGCGCCCCGGACCAGCTTATGGACGAGGCCATGAAGACCGCCAAAACCATCGCCGCCAAAGGCAAGGTCTCTGTGCGGGCCGCCAAACAGGCGGTCAACGGCGGGCTCAATGCCGATCTGTCCACCGGCCTCGACATCGAATGCGATGCATTCGCTCTCTGCATGGCCAGTGAGGATGCCAAAGAAGGGACCACCGCCTTTCTGGAAAAACGCAAAGCCGATTTCAAGGGAAATTTGAAATAGATACGGGATTTTTCTTCACCCCATGTTCCAACTGTTTACAAGGAGGCAATCGACATGATCTATGATCTCGAATACGAGACCATGCCCCGGGAAGGGCTGGAGGCGATTCAGCTCCGGCGCCTTCAGGCCACGGCGGAGCGGGTCTATGCCACGGTCCCCTTCTACCGGAAGAAATTCCAGGAGGCCGGGGTCGTGCCGGGGGATATTCGGTCCCTGTCCGACATTCAGAAACTCCCCTTCACGACCAAGCAGGACCTTCGGGAAAACTACCCCTACGGCATGTTCGCCGTGCCCATGGACAACGTGGTCCGGATTCACGCCTCCTCCGGCACCACCGGCCAACCCACCGTGGTGGGCTACACCGCCCGGGACGTCAACACCTGGGCCACCCTGATGGCCCGGGCCCTGGCGGCCGGCGGCGCCACCCGCGGCGACATCATCCACAACGCCTACGGATACGGCCTCTTCACCGGCGGTCTCGGGGTCCACTACGGCGCGGAAAAGATGGGCGCCTCGGTCATCCCCGTATCCGGCGGCAACACCAAACGCCAGATCATCATCATGCGCGACTTCGGCCCCACCATTCTCACGGCCACCCCCTCGTACACCCTTCATCTGGCCGAGGTGGCCGAGGAGATGGGCATCTCGTTTCAGAAACTCAGCCTCAAGTTCGGCATCTTCGGGGCCGAACCCTGGTCCGAAGAGATGCGGAACGAAATCGAACGCAAATTGAATCTCACCGCCGTAGACATCTACGGCCTCAGCGAAGTCCTCGGCCCCGGCGTTTCCATCGAGTGCCACGAAGCCAAAAAGGGGCTCCACATCGCCGAAGACCACTTCATCGCCGAAATCATCGACCCGAATACCGGGGAGGCCCTTCCCTACGGTTCCGTCGGAGAACTGGTTTTCACCTCGGTCACCAAAGAAGCCTTTCCGGTGGTCCGGTACCGCACCCGGGACATCACCTCCATCAACCCCGAACCCTGCATCTGCGGCCGAACCCTGGTCCGAATGAACAAGGTCAGCGGCCGGACCGACGACATGCTCATCATTCGGGGGGTCAATGTCTTCCCCTCCCAGATCGAAAGCGTGCTCATGGAGACCGAAGGGGTCGAGCCCCACTATCAGCTGGTGGTGGACCGGCAGGAGAATCTGGATATGCTCACCGTCATGGTGGAGGTGGGCGAGCAGGCCTTTTCCGACACCATCAAACCGCTCCAGGATCTGGAAAGCAAGATCGCCAGGAACATCAAGGAGACCATCGGGGTCACGGCCCGGGTGAAACTGGTGGAGCCCAAGACCATCGCCCGAAGCCAGGGCAAGGCGGTGCGGGTCATCGACAACCGGAAAATCTAAAAAAGGCTTTCGGTTTCGAGGCCTTTGGTTTATGGAAGAAACCAAAAGGAGGTAACCCATGCGCGCGGAACAGATTTCCATTTTTCTGGAGAACAAATCGGGCCGACTGGCCGAGGTCACCGAAATCCTCTCCCGGGCGGGGGTCAATATTCGAGCCCTGTCCCTGGCAGACACTTCCGATTTCGGTGTGCTGCGGATTATCGTGGACGACAACGACACGGCCAAATCCTCTCTCAAAGAACGGGGGTTCACGGTCGGCAAAACCAACGTGGTGGCGGTGGAGGTGCCGGACCGGCCGGGCGGATTGTTCTCCATCCTCGACCTGCTTTCCAAAGGCAGGGTCAATGTGGAATACATGTATGCCTTTGTCCGGCAAAGCGGAGAGAATGCGGTGATGATTTTTCGATTCGACAACACCGACGAAGCCATCAAGCTGCTCCAGGAAAACGGGTTTACGGTGATCGAAGGCAAAAAACTCTATACCCTATAGCCCTTTTTCTCAGAAGAAAGATAAAGTCATTTTTTCGGAATCATCAGCCCAAAAGGAGGAAACCATGAAACAACGACAATCCCTGCCCCGAAAAGCGATGTGGATCACCATTCTGACGCTGACCGGATGCCTGATCGGAACATCCCTGTTCGCCTTGCCCGCCCTGGCGGAGGAGAAATACACCATCGGCGGCATTTTCGCCGTTACCGGCCGGGCCTCCTTTCTGGGTGATCCGGAAAAACGGTCCATGGAACTGGCGGCCGAGGAAGTCAATAAAAACGGCGGCATCGACGGCAAAATGGTCGAAACCGTCATCTACGACACCGAGGGCGACCCCACCAAGGCGGTGATGGGGGTCAGCAAGCTCCTCAACAAGGACCGCGCCATCACCATTATCGGTCCCAGCACCACCCCCACCACCCTGGCGGTGATGCCCATGGCCGAGCGGGCTGAAACCCCGCTCATCAGCTGCGCCGCCGGCAACAAGATCACCCAGCCGGTCAAGCCCTGGGTGTTCAAGACCGCTCAGAGCGACATCCTGGCGGTGGCCGCCATCTATCAGCATATGAAGGAGAAGGGGATCAAAAAGGTGGGGCTTCTCACCGTCTCCAACGCCTTCGGGGAAAGCGGCCGGGAGCAGCTGCGGGAACAGGCCGATCAATTCGGCATCCAGGTGGTTCAGGATGAAAATTTCGGAGCCAAAGACACCGACATGACCGCCCAGCTCACCAAAATCCGCTCCGCTGATCCCGATGCCATCGTCTGCTGGGGCACCAATCCGGGGCCGGCGGTGGTGGCCAAAAACGTCCAGCAGCTCAAAATCGAGGTGCCTCTGTATCAGAGCCATGGGGTGGCCTCGCCCAAATTCATCGAGCTGGCCGGCGATTCAGCCGAGGGAATCTACCTGCCCACCGGAAAAATCCTGGTGGCCGATCTTCTCCCCGACTCCGATCCCCAGAAACCGGTGTTGAAGGAATACATTCAGAAATATACCGAAAAATACAAGATGCCGGTCTCCGGATTCGGCGGCTACGCGTATGACGCCATGAAGATTCTGGCACGGGCCATGGAGGGCGCCGGCGGAGACAAGGCCAAAATTCGGGAAAACCTCGAAACCATGAAGGAATATGTGGGGGTGAGCGGCGCCTTCAATTTCACCAAGGAAGACCACAACGGCCTCGGACCGGACGCCTTCGTGATGGTTCAGATCCGGAACGGAAACTGGAAGCTGGTGGAATAACCCTTGCAGGAAGTCCTTCAATACCTCTTCTCGGGTCTTACCAACGGCGCCATCTATGCGGTGATCGCGGTGGGGTTTTCCATGCTCTACAGCGCCACCGATCTGATCAACTTCGCCCACGGCGAGTTCGTGATGCTGGGGTCTCTATTCTTGGTGACCCTGTGGGGGGCCTGGCAGATTCCTCTGCCGATCGCCTTTCTTCTGACCGTCGCCTGCGTCGCGCTGACGGGGCTTTTGTTCGAACGGTTCGCCATTCGAACCGTTCGAAAGCCCCAACCCATCGTCCTGGTGATCATCACCGTGGGGGCCTCCATTTTTCTACGCGGGGTGGCCATGATTCTCTGGGGCAAAGACGCCTACAGCCTGCCCCCGTTTTCAAACCAGCCCCCGCTGGAGTTGGCCGGGGCCACCTTGCTGATCCAGAGCGTCTGGATTATCGTCATCTCCCTGCTTCTGGTGTTCGGACTTCATCTTTTTTATCGGCGCACCCTGACCGGCAAGGCCATGCAGGCCACCGCCATCAGCAAGCGGGCCGCCTGGATCACCGGCATCCCCGCCGGTCTGATGGTGCTGCTGGCGTTTGTGATGTCCACCGGAGTGGGCGCCGTGGCCGGAATGATCATCGCGCCGGTGACCATGTGCAGCTACGACATGGGAACTCTGCTGGGGCTCAAGGGGTTCTGCGCCGCCATGCTGGGCGGCATCGGCAGTCTCTGGGGGGCTCTTCTCGGCGGCATCCTGCTCGGGGTGCTGGAGGCCCTGGGGGTGGGGTTGATCTCCTCGGCCCTCAAGGACGGGGTGGCCTTCATCCTCCTTCTGCTGATCCTCTACTTCCGGCCGGGCGGCCTGATCGGGGCCGCTGAATCGGCCCGCTTCTAACCGGAATCCATCATCTCCATGCGGCGCCTTCCCCCCATCGGCCATATCATTTTCATCCTGGCCGTACTTCTCACCGGGTTCTTGATCGAGAACACCTATTATTTTCAGCTCCTCGTCTTTGTCGGTATCCATACCCTGCTGGCCCTGGGCCTCAACATGCTGATGGGATACGCCGGCCAGATCTCTTTGGGCCATGCCGCTTTCTACGGGATCGGGGCCTACACCACCGCCATTCTGACCGCCACCTACGGATTCTCCCCCTGGGCCGCCCTGCCCTGCGCCGTGCTGCTGGCCTCGGCGGTGGCCTATGTGGTGGGCCTGCCCACCCTCAAACTCTCCGGATACTACCTGGGGATGGGCACCCTCGGGTTCGGAATGATCGGGTTCATCGTCTTTCGGGAGTGGTCGAGCCTGACCGGCGGCTCATCCGGATTCGTGGGGATTCCGCCTCTGGAGATCGGACCCGTCTCCTTTTATTCCGGACGAAGCTATTTTTTTCTGGTCTGGACCGTGGTGCTGGGCATCATCATTCTCTGCCGGCGGTTGATCGATTCCCGCACGGGTCGGGCTCTGCGCTCCATCCACGACAGTGAAAAAGCCTCCCGGGCCATCGGCGTCGACACCATGGCCCTGAAGCTGCGGGTCTTCGTTTTCAGCGCTGCGGTGGCGGCCTTGGCCGGGTTTCTCTACGCCCATTTCGTCACCTTTATCAGCCCCGGCACCTTCGATTTTCTGGCCTCGGTGCGAATGGTCACCATGGTGGTCATCGGCGGCATGGCCAGCGTCTGGGGGGCCCTGCTGGGGGCCTTTCTGCTGACCCTGCTGCCGGAGTGGCTTCACGCCTTTTCGGAATTTGAAATGGTGGTCTACGGCCTGATCCTGATGGGCGTCATGATCGTCCTGCCCCGGGGGTTGTTCCGAGGGCTGCTGGACGTTTTCGAAGGGGCCCGGGAACAGACCGCCAAACGGTCCGGAGGCGTGAATGGTCGATAACCCCAACGGCCCCCTTCTGGCCGTCCAGTCGGTGAGCAAATCCTTCGGCGGGGTTCAGGCCCTCTCCGACATCACCTTTGATGTGGACCCGGGTATGGTGATGGGGTTGATCGGCCCCAACGGCGCCGGCAAAACCACCCTCTTCAATGTCGTCACCGGGGCTTATCCGGCGGACACAGGCGATATCATTTTCGAGGGCATTCGGGTCCCGGGCCGAAAGATTCATCAGGTGGTGGGGCTCGGGGTGGCCCGAACCTTTCAGAACGTAGAGCTGTTCGAATCGATGACCGTGCTGGAGAACGTGATGGTAGGCCGCCACATTCGCACCCGAAGCGGATTCTGGGGCGCCATGACCCGACTGCCCGGGGTGCTGCGGGAGGAAAAGGAGATTCGGGACCGGTCCCTGGACCTTCTCTCCTTCGTGGGGCTGCAAGACGAGGCCCACCGGCAGAGCGGGGATCTCCCCTTCGGATGGCAGCGGCTTCTGGAAATCGCCCGGGCCCTGGCCTCCGATCCCAAACTCCTGCTCCTGGACGAACCCGCGGCCGGACTCAATGCGGTGGAGACCGGACAGCTCGGGGAACTCCTCGAACGGATTCGGGATCTCGGGGTGACCCTGATGCTGGTGGAACACGACATGAGCCTCACCATGAAGGTGTCCGACCGGATCGTGGTCCTGGACCAGGGCCGAATGCTGGCTCAGGGAACCCCCCGGGAAGTCCAGTCCGACGAAGCGGTGATGGCCGCATACCTGGGAGGCGGCCATGCTTCGAATTAAAAACCTGCGGTGCTATTACGGCCGAATCATGGCCATTAAAGGGGTAAGCCTGTCGGTGATGGAGGGAGAGATCATCTCCCTGATCGGAGCCAACGGCGCCGGCAAATCGACTCTGCTGGAAGCGGCCTGCGGACTGCTTCCTTCCTGGAAAGGCGAAATCGACTTTCAGGGAAATTCGTTGAAAGGGTGCGACGGACCGGCCATCGTCCGCAAAGGCATCAGCCTGGTGCCCGAAGGGCGGCTCATTTTTCCGCCCATGTCGGTGACCGACAATCTCAAGCTGGGGGCCTACACCCGCTACCGAAAACGGCAGCATGCCGAGGTGGCCCGGGATCTGGAGATGGTGATCGATCTTTTCCCCATTCTTCGGGAGCGGGCGAATCAGCCGGCCGGGACCCTGTCGGGCGGGGAACAGCAGATGCTGGCCATCGGACGGGCCCTGATGGCCCGGCCCCGGCTGCTGGCCCTGGACGAACCCTCCATGGGGCTGGCGCCGCTGATGGTGGAAAAGATACTCGACACCCTGCAACTTCTGAAAAAAGAAGGGCTCACCATCCTTCTGGTGGAACAGAACGCCCAGGCGGCCCTGAAAATCGCGGACCGGGGCTATGTGCTGGAGACCGGCAAAATCGTGCTTCAGGGAAACGCCTCGGACCTGCTCTCGGACGTGGAGGTCAAACGGGCCTATCTGGGCAAGGATTACGAGGAATTCTACGAAGGGAGAGACTGATCCATGACCCGCGACACACTCACCCCCGAGGAATGGTCCCAGCTTCGGCTGGAACGGCTTCAGACCACCCTCAACCGGGCCTACCGAAACGTGCCCTTTCACCAGAACCGGCAAAACGAGATCGCCCGCAAGACCCGCCGGGACCCGTCCCTGATCGAGGATATTCGGGAAATCGCGGCACTTCCTTTCATGGAGCGAAAGCACCTGGGGGAGCATTACCCCTACGGCCTGTTTGCGGTGCCCCTGAGGGACATCGTGCGCATTCATACCGCGCCCGGCGCCTCCCTCAACCCGACGGTCACCGGCTATACCCGCCAGGACCTGAACCTGTGGCGGGAGGTGGTGGCCCGGGCCCTCTCCGCGGCCGGGGTCACTCCCCACGACATCCTTCAGATCAGCCTCGATTTCGGGCTGGCCAACTGGGGCCGGGACTACAAGGACGGGGCCGAGGAGCTGGAGATCGGGGTGATCCCCAATGCGCCGCTGTCTCCGGACAAGCAGCTGATGGTGCTCCGCGACTACAAAACCTCCACCCTGGTGACCACCCCTTCCGAGGCGGGCCACCTGGCCGATCTCATGTTTCAGGCCGGAATGAACCCCACCGCCACCAATCTGAAACGGTTTATTCTGGTGGGGGAGCCGGTGGAAGCCGATTTCCGGAACCTGCTGACCGAGCGGCTTCATGTGGAAACCTGGGTTCACTACGGTTTGAGCGAGGTGCCGGGCCCGGCCATCGGCTTTGAATGCGCCGAGCACCAGGGGCTTCACCTGAATGAAGACCATTTTCTGGCCGAGATCATCGATCCGGTCACCGGCCGGGTCCAGCCCGAGGACGAGATCGGAGAACTGGTGCTTACCACCCTCACCACCCGGGCTTTTCCCCTGATTCGGTTTCGCACCGGAGACCGGGCCCGAATCATTCCCGAGCCCTGCCCCTGCGGCCGTCCTCTGGTGCGAATGGAGTGGCTGTCCGACCGCACCGACGACATTCTGACCGTCAACGGGGTCAAGGTTCACCGGGATCAGATTCAAAGCCGATTGGCCCGGGCGCTGGGGTTCAGTCCGGATTCCCGGTATTTCGTCACAAAACATCCCGGCGAAAAAAAATATCTTGAGGTCTGGATCGGGATGGAATATAGTTTTTTCTCTGATGAGATAAAAGACCTCGAAAAACAGGTCGACGGATTGGTGGAAACCCTTCGTGAAAACCTGGGGGTACCGGTGAGAATACGTTTGAAGGAGAAAGCCTCTCTGGCCGATATCCTTTCAGAGTCCGGAATCTGACACATGGAACCGACCGACCGCTGCCGGTGAATCAAATGTAAGGTTACTGTTTGACAGGCAGGATGATTCCGACTATAATTCGAGATAATTTATTCGAAACTGCCTGATTTGAATCTTCCAGAGTCATAGAGAGCGGTGTGTGAAAGCCGTCATTTCGCGGATGCAGGGAATGGATCGACAAAAAACCATCATACAGATCGTGTGGGGCGTCCTTCTGGTGCTGGCCGGAATCGGGGTGTTTATTCGAATCCACCAGGTGATGCCGCAAATTCTACAAATCGAGTCTTTCGCCTCCGCGAGCCTTTTCATTCGCTTCTGTTTCTATCTTCTCGGGATACTCCTGATCGGCGGCGGATCCAAAAAAATTTATCATTATTATCAACAGCTCGGCGGGGAGAACTCGGGAAAATAGTCATTCGGGCCCAGGCAATCATTCAGAATGACCCATCAAACCAGGATCTCCGGAATTCATAATGATCAGAAAGTCAAGCACACAAAAAACAACCGACATCAAGGCGCCCACGCCGGTCACCCATCTGAAGATCGACACGGGGGAAGGAAAGAAAAAAGCACCGGTCAACAAAGCCCGGGTCAGCCCCGAGGTCGCCTTTCGAATCAAATTTCAGAAGATCAGCAACAAGATTCAAGCGGCCAGCAACCTCAACGAAACCCTGGACCAGCTGAAGGAAGAAATCGCCGACCTGTTCGAGTCGGACCGGATTACGGTGTACGTCATCGACGGCGTCAAACGGGAACTGGTCTCCCGGGTGATGACCGGCAACAACAATGTCGGCGAAATCCGGGTGCCGGTCAAAACCTCCAGCATCGCCGGATACGCCGCTTACAGACAGCGGCTGGTCAATATTCAGAACGCCTATGACCAGTCCGAACTGGCCCGCATCGATTCCACCCTCACCTTCGACAATACCTGGGACAAAAAATCGGGCTTCGTCACCAAGCAGATTCTGGCCTGCCCCATCTTTTTCCATAAATATCTGCTGGGGGCCATTCAGCTGATCAACCGCAAGGACGGGGGATTTTATACCAAACGGGATGAGCAGTCGGTCAAGGAGCTGGCCAAAACCCTCGGCATCGCCATGTACAACCAGAAGCGGGCGGCGCGCCAGGCCAACAACAAGTTCAGCTATCTGCTTCAGAAGCACCTGATCACCCAGAAAGAACTCAAAAACGCGCTGGTGGAGGCCAAAAAGCGGCGGGAATCGATCGAAACCTATTTAATGTCCACGGTCAAGATTCCCAAGAACGAGATCGTGGAGTCCCTGTCCAAGTACTTCGAGGTGCCGGGGGTGATTTATAACGCCAACCAGCCCATTCCGGCGGCGCTGATCAAAAAGGGCAAGGAAGCCTTCATGAAAAAGAACCTGTGGGTTCCCCTCGAAAGCGAGGGGGAAAAGGTGGTGATCGCCATCGACAACCCCCAGGACCTTCAGAAGATCGATCTGATCAAAGCGCTCTACCCGAAAAATCCGCTGGAGTTCCGGGTGGCCCTGGCCGAAGACATTCTGGAATACATCAAGCTCTTCACCGTATCCGACAACCGGGTGCAGGACAACATCGACGACATTCTGGACGAGCTTCAGCGGGACGCCCATGAAGAAGACGACGTCGAAGAAGAGTTCGACGAATCCGACAGCGCGGTGGTGAAGCTGGTCAACAAGATCATACTGGATGCCTATGCCAAACGGGCCTCGGATATCCACATCGAGCCTTATCCCGGCAAACAGAACACCCTGGTGCGCATCCGCATCGACGGGGCCTGCGCCGTGTACCAGACCATTCCCCATACCTATAAGAACGCCGTGGTCTCCCGAATCAAGATTATGTCGGGGCTTGATATCGCCGAGCGCCGAATGCCCCAGGACGGCAAAATCCAGTTCAAGAAATTCGGGGGTCTCGACATCGAGCTCCGTGTGGCCACCGTTCCCACCCAGGGCGGCCTCGAAGACATCGTCATGCGTCTGCTGGCGGCCGGGGAGCCGCTCCCCCTCTCCAAAATGGGGTTCGCCGAACGGAATTACAATGAATTCATTGAAATGATCACCCAGCCCTACGGCATCATTTTTGTGTGCGGTCCCACCGGTTCAGGTAAAACCACCACCCTCCATTCGGCCCTGGCTTACATCAACAAGACTGAAACCAAGATCTGGACCGCCGAGGATCCGGTGGAAATCACCCAGAAAGGGCTGCGCCAGGTCCAGGTTCATCCCAAAATCGGGCTCACCTTCGCCGCGGCCATGCGCTCCTTTCTCCGGGCCGACCCCGATGTGATCATGGTGGGTGAAATGCGGGATAAAGAAACCACCTCCATCGGCATCGAGGCCTCCCTCACCGGTCACCTGGTTTTCTCCACCCTCCATACCAACAGCGCCCCCGAGAGCGTGGTCCGTCTGCTGGATATGGGGATGGACCCCTTCAACTTCGCCGACGCGGTCTTGGGGATTCTGGCCCAGCGCCTGGTGCGGACCCTGTGCAAGGAGTGCAAACAGCCCTATACCCCGCCCGAGGAAGAATACGAAGAATTGCGGCGCCATTACGGCCCCAAAATGTTTGAAAAGGACCTGGAGGAACAGTACCCCTTCAACTCCGACCTGGTCCTCTACAAACCGGGCGGATGCTCCAAGTGCAATCAGACCGGGTATGCCGGCCGAATGGGCATTCATGAACTGCTCACCGCCACCGACGATCAGAAGCGTCTGATTCAGACCGAGGCCCGGGTGGAAGAACTGAGGGCCCAGGCCATGCGCGACGGCATGCGGACCCTGAAGCAGGACGGCATTTCCAAGGTCTTTGCCGGTTACACCGATTTTGTCCAAGTCCGAAAGGTCTGCATCAACTAACAGCGGTTATCCGGCCAAGTCTTTCTCAACTGACGGGGCCGGATCGATTCAGGGCCTGCCTGAATTTTTCCAGCTGTTCGATGAAGTGGGTCTTGTCGCCTTTTGAAAGGCTCAGGGCCTCTTCTCCCGCCGCCACCGCCTGTCGATACAGCCCATTGACAAAATAACTTTCCGCCAGGGTGTCGAGCACATGGGCCTCCCGGGAACGTTCCGCGGCCCGTCTGG
>JAABSQ010000660.1 GCA_011390315.1 Desulfobacteraceae bacterium | reverse complement strand
CTCTTCGTTGGTGATGACGTTGGTGATGAAGGCGGATGCCTCGGACAGCTCCGGATAGGCCGGTTTCATGATATCGAAGACCACCCCGGCGGTTTCATGGAGAAAGGGTTTGGTGAGGCCGATGTTGCGGCCGTACCGAATGGCCCGGCGCATGATCCGCCGCAGCACGTACCCGCGGCCCTCGTTGGCGGGAAGCACCCCGTCGTTGATCAGAAAGGCGGCGGCCCGACTGTGGTCGGCGATCACCTTCATGGCCACATCCGATTCGTGGGAGGCCCCGATCCGTTTGCCGGAGAGTTCCTGGGCTTTTTGAATAATCGGAAAAATCAGGTCGGTTTCAAAGTTGGTGGGTGCATTCTGGAGAATGGAGACCATCCGCTCCAGGCCCAGCCCGGTATCGATGCTCGGTTTGGGCAGCGGGGTCAACTCGCCGGAGGCGTCCCGGTTGAACTGCATGAAGACCAGGTTCCAGATCTCCAGAAACCGGTCGCACTCGCACCCGAGTTTGCAGGCGGGACCGCAGGCGAACTCGGCGCCCCGGTCGAGATGAATCTCCGAGCAGGGGCCGCAGGGGCCGGTGTCGCCCATGGCCCAGAAGTTGTCCTTTTCTCCGAACCGTTCGATACGGTCGGCCGGCACTCCCACGATCCGCTGCCACAGCTCGTTTGCTTCGTCGTCGTCGAGATAGATGGAGACCCAGAGCTGGGCCGGATCCAAGCCGTATCCGTTGGTCAGGAGGTCCCAGGCGAACTCGATGGCTTTTTCCTTGAAATAATCTCCAAAGGAGAAATTGCCCAGCATTTCGAAAAAGGTGTGGTGCCGAGCGGTGTAGCCCACGTTCTCCAGGTCGTTGTGCTTTCCGCCGGCCCGGACGCATTTCTGGGAGGTGGCGGCCCGGTTGTAGCCACGCTTTTCCTCGCCCAGAAAGGTGCGTTTGAACTGGACCATGCCGGCATTGACAAAGAGCAGGGTCGGGTCGTCCTGGGGAACCAGGGAGGAGCTTCGAACCACCTGATGGCCGTGTTTCTGAAAATAATCAAGGAATTTTTTGCGTATGTCGTTGCCTGTCATGGATCACTCCGTGGTTGAATGGGTTATTCGGTCTCCTCCGCGACCGGCGTCTCTGATTCGGATTCGTCCGTGGACCGGGATTTGATCATCCCGAGGTTGGACCGCACTTTGCCGAGCACCTCATCGTAGATATCCGGGTTGTCATTGAAGTAGCGCTTCACGTTTTCCCGGCCCTGACCGATCCGGTTGCCGTCATAGGAATACCAGGAACCGCTCTTTTCGATGATATTGGTCTCCACCCCCATGTCGAGCAGATCCCCGGTTCTGGAAATCCCTTCGCCGTAGGTGATGTCGAACTCCGCCTCCTTGAAGGGCGGGGCGATCTTGTTCTTGACCACCCGCACCTTGGTCCGGTTGCCGATCACCTCCTGGCCTTCCTTGATGGCCCCGGTCCGCCGGATATCGATGCGCACCGAGGAATAGAACTTGAGGGCGTTGCCGCCGGTGGTGGTTTCGGGATTGCCGAAGACCACCCCGATTTTCATTCGGATCTGATTGATGAACATCACCGTGGTCATGGTCTTGCCGATGGTGCCGGTGAGTTTTCGCAACGCCTGGGACATGAGCCGGGCCTGAAGCCCCATGTGGGCGTCGCCCATCTCCCCTTCGATTTCGGCCCGGGGCACCAGGGCCGCCACCGAGTCGATGACCATGATGTCGATGGCCCCGCTCCGGACCAGCATGTCGGCGATCTCCAGGGCCTGCTCCCCGGTGTCGGGCTGCGAGACCAGCAGGTCGTCGCAGTTGACCCCGAGTTTTCGGGCGTATTCGGTGTCCAGGGCGTGTTCGGCGTCGATGAAGGCGGCGATTCCGCCCTGTTTCTGGGCCTGGGCCACCGCGTGCAGGGCCAGGGTGGTCTTTCCCGAGGATTCGGGGCCGAAGATTTCGATGACCCGCCCTCGGGGATATCCGCCGATCCCCAAGGCCACATCCAGGGCCAGAGAACCGCTGGGAATGGAGGGGACGTCCACCACCTGTCTGCTGCCCAGTTTCATGATGGAGCCCTTGCCGAACTGACGTTCGATCTGGGACATGGCGGATTCGACCGCCTTCGATTTTTCCGGTGATATGCTCATGGATTCCTCCTGAAATATGTCGATCTGTTTCATGGGGTCGCGGGTGATGCTCTCGGTTGACCGGCTTTAAGCGTCGTCCCCCGGGGGGACCGATTTCAGCCGGGTGTAGACCGCGCCGTCGGGTTTCAACTCGCTTTGATAGAGAACCATCTTATCGGCGGTGAACGGGGCCGATTCGGTGTTTCCGAGTACCGCCATGGCCTCGGCCAGGGTTTTCGAATTCAGGCTTCCCTTGGCCCGGGCGATGGTCAGGTGGGCCTTGAAGGGTCGGGTATCCGGGGCGATGCCGATCCTCCCCAGGCGTTCATCCAGCCGTTTCTGAATCTCGATCAGGGCATGGGTCTCCCCCTGAAGGCCGACCCAGAGCACCCGGGGGCGGCTGATCCCCGGAAATACCCCGAGCCCTTTGGCGCCGAGGCGAATGACCGGAGCGGATTGAACGGTTTCCGCCATGGCTTCGGCGATGCCTTCAATATCCGCCGGCGCCACATTCCCCAGAAACTTGAGTGTCAGATGAATGTTTTCCGGCTTGACCCACCGCATTCGAAGCCCTTCGGCCCGGACCCCGTCTTGAATGCTTTGAATATGATCCCGAATCGAGGCGGGCAGCGGAAAGGCGATAAAGGTTCGAAGGGATTCCACGGCCGGTTTCCTTATGCTTTAAGAGGGCAGCAACATCTGCGGTTCACCGATAAGGAAATCGCCCTTAGCGATCCACTCCTTGAGGATCTCCGCGATTTGCCGGGCCTTGACCATGCTGGAAAGAGGCGCCGTGGGCACCCGCTGGCCTTCCAGGGTGATCGAACCGCTCTTCAGCTCGGCATAGCTGACCCGGCCGTAAGTTTTGGAGATGCCGTTGCCGTAGTCGTGGCCGTAGTCGATGATCCGGGTGAAAATGTCTTCATCGGAGACGGCGGTGTACCGGGCCATCTCCTCGTTGAGAATGGGAATGGGAATGCCCAGCCCCACCGAAAGCGAACACCCGTACCCCTGCATGCTGGCCCCCTTGAGCCAGTCGGAATGCATGGACCTCAGGTCTCCCATGACCGCCAGGGTGCCCGCCGGAGTGAGGGGAACCCCTTTGTCGGTGCGCTGAGCCCCGGGGTTGTGCTGGGTGCCGTGCCAGGTCACATAGCCGACCCCGCCGCCCAGAAAGATTCGGGTGCCCAGCCCGATGGTCTTGTAAAAGGGGTCGTTGAAGAGCGGACTCAACTGACCGGCCGAGCAGTAATTGGCGTTGCCGGCCCGGGGTTTGAGCGTCCCCATGTAGGTATAGACGGTGGTGTTGGTCAGGTTGACCGCGCAGTTGTAGTTCTGATATCCGTTTCGCGGGTTGCAGAGGACCGCATAAGGGAGGTCCTCCAGGGTGACCCGTTTTTCCATCTTTCGGTTGGGATAACAGGTGGTGCCGTAAGCCTCGGCCCGCAGGTGAATCTTCTTGCCTTCGATCAGGTCCTGGATCACATGGCCGCCGCCGTAGACGAATTCTCCGGGCTGAACCTTGTTGAGGGGGTCGTCTTCACAGGGTTCGGTGGCCCCGATATAGCAGTCCACCGCCGCCAGCCCGGCATACGCCGGCACGTTGTTGAGCCAGACCTTGGCCGCTTTGATGGTGGGGGTGGTTTGCCCGAAATTGAGAAAGGCGCCCGACGAGCACATGGGGGCGAAGGTGCCGGTGGTGACCACATCCACCTGGTCGGCGGCTTCTTCCGGACCGTGGTCCCGAACGATGTCGATCATCTCCTCGGCGGAGACCACCACGGCCCGGCCTTCTTGGATCTTTCGATTGATTTCCTGGTAGGTTCTATTGATTCTGTGCGTTTTCATGGGGCCTGAACTCATCTTCGGGTAACGGAAAGGTGATCGGATTTGACCGCCTCGATTTTGGCGGTGATGTTGTTTTCGATCCATGCCGGGTCCCACCATTCCACCGGATTGACAAAGGTATTGTGAATCATCATTCCGTAGTGAAGGTGATCGCCGCCTGCCAGACCGCTGGAGCCGGTCTGGCCGATGATGTCGCCTTTTGAAACGATCTGCCCGTCTGTTACATTGATGCCGCTCAGATGGGAATAGGTGCTGAAGAGACCGAATCCGTGATCCAGCACGATGGTGCCGCCGTAGATCCCAACCTGCCCCGTGAACGCGACCCGGCCGTTGTTGGCGGCCGGCACCGGGGCCCGGGAGGTGGAGGCCAGATCGATCCCCATATGGACCTGATGATCCACCACCTGGTCATTATAGAGGTATTCCCGGTGATCCGCGAAACTGGCCCGCCGGGCGGCATTGGGAAGGCGAAGAAAGGCGTCCTTCCAGTAGAGGGTGTTCTCGGACCGGGATCCCATGCTCTTGAGAAGCCCGGTGTTGAGGACCCGAAGCTTTTGGTTGATGACCAGGAATTTCTCCAGCGGGGTGGCGGCGTCGTATTCCTGGAGTTCATCCTCGAATTCGGGCATGATCTGATTCAGGAATCCGTCGGAAACCCGAATCGTGTCCTGGAGGAATTGTTTGGGTCTGATGTAGTGGTAAAACCCTGTTTTTGACGTGTTTCCAGCGGAATCAGTGGCTTCGACATAGATCTGGGTGGACCGGCCTTGAGTATAATCGAGGGCCATGAGGCTCATGTAGAGGTTTTCTTCTCCGGTATCCAGGACGCTCGGGGCCGGATAGCCGGGAAAGAAGTTCTCGCCCACCTGAACCCCGTTTTTGGGGCAGGGCTCCGATACCCGGTAGATGACCAGACCGGCGCCGCCCTGATTGATGTTGTGCTGTTTGGTGAGCACCTCGATGACCGGCGGACGGGTATCGATCCGCACCGGTTTTTCCATTCGGGTCAGGTTGCCTTTCCACCAGTTTCTCCAGGAGTAATCCGCCGCCTCTATTTGAAGCACCGCTTCCCCTTCGGAAAACCCGGCTTTTTTGGGCTCGATATGAACATCCAGGGTCTTGTCGAAGATTTCGCCGCCCATGACCGCATTGATGGCCGGGAATTCCTCCTCCAGAATCACCACTTCCTTGTCATCCTGTTTCAGGAGGACGCGCACGTTCCGAAGCCCGCTTTTATCGTCCGACAGGATCACGGAAAGGTCCTGAGAGGCCTGAATCGCCGTGTCCATTCCCTCGATTCTGATTCCGGGTTTTTCCCCTTCCATCTTGATAAACAAAAGCCATCCGGCGGCGAGCAAAACCACCGCCGCCACGCCGATAAAGAAACGGCTTTTAAATAGTTTCCATTTTGTTTTCAATTGGTTAAGACCTACCTTTCCTTTTGATTTCACCGTAGGACATTATCAGTTCAGGGCGGGGTAATCAAGGCCCTTTTTCGTTTCTTGACTTTTGACCCCCTGCGCGATAAACAGAACCTTGAAGAGAGGAAAATTATGCGTAATACTATAGAGGTAGCGGATTTCAGGATGGGCCGGGGGTGCCCCTTGACGGTGATCGCCGGGCCCTGTGTGATCGAGGATTTCGATACCACCTTCGAGATCGCCGAATACCTTCGATCCGTCACGGCCGAGCTGGATATTTCCTTTGTTTTCAAGGCCTCCTATGACAAAGCCAATCGAACCTCCATCCGGTCCTTTCGGGGGCCCGGCATGGCGGAGGGGTTGAGGATACTGAACCGGATCAAAACCGAGCTCGGGGTGAAACTCCTCTCGGACGTCCATCAGATCAGCGAGGCGGCGCCGGCGGCCGAGGTCCTGGATATTCTTCAGGTACCGGCATTTCTATGCCGGCAGACCGATCTGGTGGTGGCGATCGCCAAAACCGAAAAGGCGGTCAACATCAAAAAGGGTCAGTTTCTGGCCCCCTGGGATGTGGCCAATATCGTAGACAAGGTCGTCTCGGTAGGCAACCCCCGGGTCTTCATCACCGAACGGGGCAGCATGTTCGGTTACAACAACCTGGTGGTCGATTTTCGTGCCATCCCGATTATGCAGGAAGACGGGGCGCCGGTGGTCTTTGACGCCACCCACAGCGTCCAGCTGCCGGGCGGGGCCGGCGGGGCCTCCGGCGGGCAGCGGGAGATGGCCCCGGTGCTGGCCCGGGCTGCTGTGGCCGCTGGTGCGGACGGGGTGTTTCTGGAGGTCCATAAAGACCCGGACAGGGCCCTCTGCGACGGCCCCAATTCCTTGCCGCTGGACCGGGTGAAACCGCTGCTGAAACAATTGATAGCGATTCGAAAGGCGCTATGAGTCCCCGGGAGGTTTCATCCGAAGCCGATGCATTGAAAGCCGATGCATTGAAAAAGGTCCGACTGCTGCTTCTGGACGTGGACGGTGTCCTGACCGACGGAACCATCATCTACAACGAAGACGGATCGGAAACCAAACACTTTCATGTGCGGGACGGGTTGGGAATTCGGCTGCTGATGGAAGCCGGAATCGGGGTGGCCATCGTCACCGGAAGGTCCTCCCGGGCCTTGCTCCACCGGTGCCGGAATCTGGGGATCGAAGCGATTTATGACGGGGTGGGGGACAAGGGCGCCCTGATCGGCCGGATTGAGGTCCGCACCGGTGTTTCCCCCGAAGAGATGGCCTTTGTAGGGGATGATCTGCCCGATCTGCCGCTGATGCACCGGGTGGGGGTATCCGTGGCCGTGGCCGATGCCGATCCGGCGGTCAGAGAGGCGGCCGATATGACGACCGCTCTCCCCGGCGGAAAAGGGGCGGTTCGCGAGGTGTGCGAAGCCATCCTGAAGGCTCGGGGATATTGGGATAAAATGAAAGGAAAATTTTAGGTGACGGCACAGTCCCGTAAAATAAAACTGGCCCTGGTCCTGGTGATGGCGGGCGCGCTGGTCCTGGTGACCTCGATGTTCCTGATGTATCGCAGCGGATCGGACGAGGTGAAAAACATTGTCGCCTCCGCCAAACCGGATGCCGAAATCGCCATCTCCGGGGTGCGGCATGTGGCCACCAAAAAAGGCAAGACCGAGTGGCGGCTGGATGCCGACTCGGCCTATCTGGTGGATCAACGGGCCCAGGCGGTGTTTGACTCGCCGGCCATTACCTTTTTCACGGCCGACCGCGAGGAGGTCTATTTGACCGCCCGGGAAGGGGTGGTCGAAACCGATTCCAATAACATCCAGGTACACGGCGACGTGGTATTGAAAAGCGTGAACTACCGTGTGGAGACCCAGTCCCTCGACTACAAGCATGCGGACCGGGTGTTTACTTCGAATGTGCCGGTTCGAATCAACGGCGCGGAGTTCGACCTCGAGGCCGATTCCGCCTCTTTTGATCTGAAGACCAATACGATGAAATTCAAGGGAAATGTTCAAGGGAGCTTTGGTGACGGTATTTCGCTGTAACCGGAGCGAATGGATGCGGATCTGGGTGTGGCTGCTTCTGACGACGGTTCTGGTGTCCGGAATCGGATACGGCCAGACCGGCGCCGCACCGGGGAAAGAAGCCGAAAGCGCGGAACGGATTCACATCACGGCCGACAGCCTGGTGGCCGATGACAATGAGAAATTCGCCGAATTTTCCGGGAATGTGAAGGCTGTTCAGGGGGGGACCGAGATTACCGCGGATCGGCTTCGGATTCTGTACCAGGGCAGTCCGGCCGCGGGGGAAACCGCCGAAAGTGACGCGGCGGCGGGCGCTCAGGGCTCGATTCAGCGGATCATCGCCGTCGGTCAGGTCCGAATCGCTTTTGATGAAATGGTTGCCCAGGCTCAGGAGGCGGTGTATACTACCGCCGATCGAATCCTGGTGCTGTCGGGCCCCGGTTCCAAAGTGACCAAGCCGGACAGCGGCACCATTTCCGGGTCCCGGATCACGGTAGAACGCGATACCGGTCGAATTCGGTTCGAAGGCGATGTGGAGGGGATTTTTATTCCCGGAGAAAAGGGATTGAACTGAGTGGCGCTTCTCAACCTTCGGGATTTGATGAAGCAGTACCGGGGCCGTCTGGTGGTCAATGCCGTCAATCTGGAGGTCGCGAGCGGATCGGTGGTCGGCCTGCTCGGGCCCAACGGGGCCGGGAAAACCACCACCTTTTACATGTGTGTGGGAATGATTCGTCCCGACGGCGGAAAGGTTTTCCTTGACGGTGACGATATTACCGACTATCCCATGTATTTGAGGGCCCGTAAAGGCGTCGGTTATCTCCCCCAGGAAACCTCCATTTTTCGGAAGCTTACCGTCAGGCAGAATATCCTGGCGATTCTGGAATTCTTTCCCCTGTCCAAAGCGGAACGCAATCGGCGAACCGAAATGCTTCTGGAGGAACTGGGGATTCGGCACCTGATGCATCAGAAAGCCAGCGTGCTGTCCGGAGGAGAAAGGCGGCGCCTGGAAATCAGTCGGGCCCTGGCGACCGATCCGTCATTTATTCTATTGGATGAACCTTTTGCGGGGGTAGACCCCCTGGCGGTCATCGACATTAAAAACATTATCGGGCATCTGAAACGGCGGGGCATCGGCATCATGATATCCGACCACAATGTCCGGGAAACCCTCGGGGCGTGTGATTTCGCCTATATCCTCAACGCGGGCGAAGTCATCGAAGCCGGGCCCCCCGAGAAAATCGCCGCCAGCGAGACCGCCCGGCGCATTTATTTAGGAAAAGAATTCAGGTTATAAAATGGCACTCGAACTCAGACAACAGTTAAAATTGACCCAGCAGTTGGTGATGACCCCCCAACTCCAGATGGCGATCAAGCTGCTTCAGCTGTCTCGGTTGGAATTGATGGATACCATTCGCCAGGAACTGGAAGAGAATCCGGCCTTGGAAGATGTCGGGGAGGTTCAGGGCGAGGAGGCGCCCGGAGAACGGCAGGAATCCGATTCTCTCGAATCCCGGGATGACGGCGCCCCCAAAGAGATCACCATCGATGAAAAGATTCGCGAGGATATCGACTGGTCCAACTATATGGACAACTACAATTCTCCCGGTCGAGTCAATTTTGAAACTGAAGAGAGAGAGGCTCCTCAGTATGAAGCGTTTGTTTCCAAAAAAGAATCTCTGAGCGATCACCTGCTGTGGCAGCTGCTGATGACCTCTCCCACCGAAGAGGAGCGGGAAATCGGGTGTCTGATCATCGGCAATCTCAACCGGGACGGATATCTCGAGGTTTCTCCGGAAGAACTGGCGGAGGCGGGCGGGGCCGATCCGGAGATGGTTCAGAAAATACTGAGCCTTCTCCAGAGCTTTGATCCCATCGGGGTCTGCGCCCGGAATCTGCAGGAGGGCCTTCTGATTCAGGCCCGGTATTACGGTTGCGACGAACCGCGGGTGGTGGAGATTATTCAGAACCACCTGGTTCACCTGGAAAACAAAAATTACAAAGCCATCGCCAAGGCCCTGAAGACCGATATCGACCAGGTGGTCGCGGCGGTGAATGTGATCAAGGGGCTGGAGCCCAGGCCCGGCCGCCAATTCACCGACGAGGAATCCCACTACATCAATCCGGATATCTATGTGTACAAGGTCGAAGATGATTTCGTCATCGTCATGAACGATGACGGAATGCCTAAACTCCGGGTCAATTCCTTCTATCAGAATGCCATCTTCAAAGGCGACAAGGCCGCCGGCGCCGCCAAGGAATACATGCAGGAGAAAATGCGTTCGGCGGCCTGGCTGATCAAGTCCATTCAGCAGCGGCAGAAAACGATCTACCGGGTCGTGGAAAGCATCCTTAAATTTCAGCGGGATTTTTTCGATAAGGGGCTCGCCCATCTGAAACCGATGGTCCTGCGGGATGTGGCCGAAGACATCGAAATGCACGAATCGACCATCAGCCGGGTGACCACCAATAAATACGTGTACACCCCCCAGGGGATTTTCGAGTTGAAGTATTTTTTCAACAGCTCGATCAATCGGGTTCAGGGGGATGCCATCGCCTCGGCCAGTGTCCAGGACAAAATTCGGCAGGTCATCGAAAACGAAAATCCGAAAAAACCCTACAGCGACGACAAAATTTCACAGATGCTCAAGGATGCCAACATCAACATCGCCCGGAGAACCGTGGCCAAATACCGTGAGATGATGAGGATATTGCCATCGAACAAACGTAAACAATACTAATGGGGAGGCGACTATGCAGACATCGGTGACGTTTAAGAATATTGATCCTTCCGATAATCTCAAAACTTATGTGCAGGATAAATTGGACCGGTTCGATCGGTTGCTCGACAATCCCGCCGAGGCGAATGTGGTTCTCTCCGTCCAAAAATTCCGCCATATCGCTGAAATTAAAATTCTGGGTGACCGGTTGAAGATCAACGGCAGGGAAGAAACCAACGACATGTATTCCGCCATCGATATGGTTTTGGATAAACTCGAAAAACAGATCAAAAAAAGCAAGCAGAAGGTTCGAAAACGGAAGGGAGGAGGGGCCAAGGCGGACGCCATGGCCAAGCGGTTTGAAGAGGTGATTCCGCCGGATGAAGACACCGAGGGAGAAATCATCATTAAAACCATCGACTACAAACCGATGGATGCGGAAGAAGCGGTGATGCAGCTCGACCTGGCGGATGACAACTTCATCGTATTCACCAATGCACGCACCGAGCAGATCAATGTGGTCTACCGCCGCAACGACGGTCACTACGGTCTGATCCAGCCTACCCGGTGACGGGCCGATCTCCCGATTCACAGCATAAAAAATTGATTTCCGGTCTATGTCGCCTTATATTGGCATATCCATTATGGGGATATGGACCGGTGTTCATGAAGGAGCAGGATGAAAAACCCCTGAAGGTTTTGGTTTTTCTTAGGGGGCGTTTTATTAAATTTATGAAAATTCTTGATGTTTTAGAAAAAGATGCGATTCTGTTGGATTTACAAGCACGGGATAAAAAAGGGGTGATTGAAGAGTTGGTGACGCCGCTGGCTTCGATTTCCGGGGTGCCTTACCGGGACTTGGCCCGGGTTCTGCTGGACCGTGAACGGCTGGGCAGCACCGGGATCGGCGGGGGAATCGGGATTCCACACGGGAAACTGAAGCGGCTGAACTCTTTGATGCTGGGATTCGGGTTGAGCCGGAGCGGGGTCGATTTCGAGTCCATAGACAACCTTCCCACGCATATTTTTTTTCTTCTGATCACCCCGGAGAATTCCATCGACATCCATCTGAAACTGTTGGCCCGGATTTCACGGATACTGAAAAATGATGTTTTTAAAGACCGGTTGTTTCAGGCCGAAGATCCCGAGGCGGTGATCCGCATCATCGGGGAAGAGGATGAGGTATCGTAAACACTACCCCCAAACAGTTGAGAATCGTCATTATTACGGGTCTGTCGGGCTCCGGCAAGAGCACCGCCATGGCCGCGTTTGAGGATGCCGGATACTATTGCGTGGACAACATGCCGGTCACCCTGCTGCCCGCTTTTCTGGAACTGCCTCTCAAGAGCGAGATTTCGGGGCTGGCCTTTGTCATGGACCTTCGCGAAAAGGGGTTTCTGGGCAAATACCAGCCGGTGTTCGACGGGCTTCGCGATCAGGGGTGGAAATTTGATATTCTGTTTATGGAGGCGGACGAAAAAACCCTCTTGCGCCGGTACAGTCAGACCCGCCGCCATCATCCCCTAGAGAACGGAAAGCGCCTGCTGGAAGGGATTCGGGCTGAAAAGAAAGCGATGCGGGCGCTCAGGGCGGTTGCCGATAATGTGATCGACACCAGCCGGTATACGGTCCACGAACTCAAATCGATTATCCTCGCGATGGCGCGAGAGGGAAGCCGGCGGGTGCCCATGCGAATCAATGTGCTCTCGTTCGGGTTCAAATACGGGGTTCCGGAAGATGCCGATTTAATAGTGGATGTTCGGTTTTTAACCAATCCGTATTTCGTCCCGGCCTTAAAACCTCTGGACGGCCGAAGCCCGGAGATTCAGGATTTTGTTTTAAATCGGGAGGATACCCGGGAGTTTCTGAGCAAGTATCAGAATCTGCTCGATTATCTGATTCCGTTGTATGAACGGGAAGGTAAGGCATACCTGACCATCGCCGTCGGTTGTACCGGCGGCCGGCATCGCTCTGTGGCGATCGCGCTTTCGATTTATTCACATATAAAAAATACCGACCGATGGGTTCAACTGACCCATCGTGATATCGACAAATAAGAAAAACACCGCAACACGCGATTTCTCTGATAGGACAGCGATGATAGGGATAGTGATTGTAACCCATGGCAACCTCGGTGGTGCGTTGATTGAAACAGCGGAATTGATTCTTCACGGACCGCCCGAGGGGATCATAGCGGTATCCATAAACCTGACGGAAGACGCGGATAAACTGCGCGGCAAAATCGCCCGAGGGCTTAAGGCGGTAAATCGGAAAAAGGGAGTTCTGATCCTGACCGACATGTTCGGCGGCACCCCCTCGAACCTCAGCTATTCCTTTCTGGAGGAGGGCCGGGTGGAGGTGATATCGGGAGTGAACCTTCCCGTCCTGATCAAGGCGGTGGAAAGCCGCGACAAAATGAAGCTGACCGAACTGGCCCAGTGTATCGAGGCTTTCGGCAAAAGATCCATCTCCCTGGCCAGCGGCATTCTCAAAGGTAATAAACGGGGGTGATATCGGAGCGGTTTTGCCTGCGCCGAGCCGTCGGCGCCGATCCGGACGGGCTTTTGAAGGTGGAGCAGACCGCTTTTTCCCGACCCTGATTCCGCCGCCTGATGGAAGAAGAAGAGCCGGTTTGTGAAGGCCGCAACGGCCGTACCGGAGGTTCGCCCTTCCAATGCATCGGCCCTGCGGCTCTATGAAAAATTCGACCTCATACCGGCCGGAAAGCGGCCGGGGTACTTCCCTGACGCGGGGAAGGCGGCCCTTATCCTGACAAGGGTCCTGAGAAATGGACATACACGGGGAAATAAAGGAGGAAATACATGAGCACGAAAATTGCGATCAATGGTTTTGGAAGAATCGGAAGACTGGTATTCAGGGCATCGCTGAACAATCCGGATGTGGAGGTGGTGGCCGTCAACGACCTGATGGATGCGGAAACCATGGCCCATCTGTTGACCTACGACTCGGTTCACGGAAAGCTCGACGCCGATGTGGAGTCCGGGGACGGCTCCATTCGGGTGGGCGGCAAGCCCATCGCCATTTCGGCGGTCAAGGATCCGGCCCAGCTTCCCTGGAAAGACCTCGGGGTAGAGATCGCGGCCGAATGCACCGGGCTCTTTCGGGACGTGGAGAGCGCTTCCAAGCATCAGGAAGCGGGGGCCCGCAAGGTGGTGAT
>JAABSQ010000659.1 GCA_011390315.1 Desulfobacteraceae bacterium | reverse complement strand
GAGGAAGAGCCGAAACACCGTCTCTTCCGATGCGCCCACCGACCGCAGGATTGCCAACTCCCGCCGCCGGGAGGCGGCATTGAGGGCCACCAGGCTGTAGACCAGAAACATCCCCACGAACAGGGAGGCGAAGCTGAGCACCGACATATTCAGCTGGTAGGACCGGATCATCCGCAGGCCGCTCTCTTTTTCCCGGGACGGCGAATCCATCTGCAAATCGGGGCCCAGGAGCGCCTTTACCGCTTCCGTATCCGATTCCGAGGCATCCGAAGAAAAGATCAGGTCGATCCGGTCGGCGCCGCCGAAAATTCCGGTGAACTCCTGAAAGGAGGCGATATCGGTAATGGCCAGGCGGCCCCCGTCGGCCAGCGCAAGCCCCCGGGAGGCGAGCACCCCGAGCACCCGGAAAGCGCGCCGTTTCCCCACATGATCCAGAACCAGGGTTTCACCGGCGGCGGTTTCCACATCCCCGGCCAGGGATTCTCCCATGAACAGGGTGAATGGGGTTTTGATGAGATCCAGCCACGGCGCCGCTTCCGAGTTCTTACCTTCCCGGGTTTCCCAGTCGCGGACCGGCCGGTCCAGAATGGGATCGAAGCCGACCAGCAGAAACGGGTCCGCCTCGGGATTCTCCCCGAGCGTGACGTAGGCGGAGAGAAACGGCGAGGCGCTCTTCACCGCCGGGTGGGCCAGCAGCCGGGGGAGCACCGATTCGGGAACCCGCCCGCCCGGTTTGGCCACCACCCGGTCGGCGGCCCCGGCGATCCGGTCCATGCTGCGGGTGAAGGAATCGAGGGAGGCATGAACCGAGAGCCGGACGCTGGTGAACACCGCCGCGCCGAGTGCCACCCCGATCAGGACCGCCAGGGTCCGGCGGGGATGGCGGGCCATGTGGCGAAGACTGAACCAGACGAACAGCCGAAAGAAAAAGGCGGGTCGGTTCATGGGGTGCGGGAGAGACTGGAAGAAGGGTCGCCGAGCCGGCCGTCTTTGAGATACAGACGGCGGGTGGCGAAAGGATCGGCCAGATCGCTGTGGGTGGCGATAATCAGGGTGCGGCCCCGCTCCCGATGGAGTTCCGACAGCAGGTGCATGACCCGCTGCCCGTTTCCGGTGTCGAGGTTGCCGGTGGGCTCGTCCGCCAGAATAATGGCCGGATCATTGATCAGGGCCCGGGCGATGGCGGTCCGCTGCATTTCACCGCCCGACAGCTGTGCCGGACGGTGGCCGGTTCTCGAAGCCAGATCCAGCCAGTCGAGAAGCTCCGCCGCCCGTTTTTCCACCGCGTCCGCGGGCTTTCCGGCCATCAGGGCCGGCAGGGAGATGTTTTCCAGCACCGTCAGGGTGGGGAGCAGATTGAAGGACTGGAAGACCATCCCCACCACTTCCCGCCGGTACCGGGTCAGGTCCTCGGCCGCCTTGGAATGGAGCGCGATGCCGGACACGGTCAGTTCCCCGGCGGTGGGGGAATCGAGCCCGGCCAGCAGGGACAGCAGGGTGGATTTACCGGAACCGCTGATCCCCTTGAGCACCAGGAATTCCCCTTCGGCCACTCGAAAGTCGATCCGGTCCAGTCCGGTGACCGCATGGTCCCCCATGGGATAGATTCGGGTCAGGCCCGCGGCCAGGATCAAAGGATGGGTCATGGCTCCTTAACGGCAAAGGGGCGAACCCTCGGGCCCGCCCCTGCATTTTCAAGTATGGATTCATGCCGGTCATACCGGCAATCGGTTTTGATCCACTTCATCCGCCGTAGTTGGAGGATGCTCTGAGGGATGAACTATTCCATCACGGTGATGGTGATGGCGCGACGATTGAGCTGGCGGTTGGAGGGGCTGTCATTGGGCGCCACCGGGCGTTTTTCACCGAACCACTTGAGGTCGAACCGGTCCCCGTCGATGCCGTGATTGTTGACCATGTAGCTCTTGACCGCTTCAGCCCGTCGTTTGGAGAGATCCATGTTGTAGGACTCGGAGCCCACGCTGTCGGTGTGGCCTTCGACCACCGCCACGATCTCCGGATTTTCATCCATGAAGGCGGCCAGATCCGCCATTCGTTCGAAATAGAGCGGTTTGATATTGGCTTCATCGAAATCGAAATAGACCACCACCTCCATCATTTCGATGGCGTCTTCAACCACCACCACCACATCGCTCTCTCCCAGGGCCTGGCCGGTTTCTCCGCTCTTTTCCATTTCGGCATAGGGTTCACTCTTGATCTGACAGCCTACGCTGTCGACCCGCACCCCGGCGGGAGTATCCGGGCACTGGTCTTCATCGTCGCAGACCCCGTCGTTGTCGCTGTCGATGCAGGGTTTAGGCGCTTTTTCTCCGCCGAGCTGAAAAACCATACCGATGGTCACGGCATATTCGCTCTGGGAATCTTCGAACCCATAGTAATACCGGCCGTCGGCCCGCAGGGCCACGTTGTCGCTAACGAACAGCTTCAGCCCGCCGCCGGCATTGGCCTGAACCATATCATCCAGCTCCTGGGGGGGATCGACATTGTCGTCATCGAAAAACATGCCGCCGACACCCGCGGCGATATAGGGAACCAGCATTTGATCGGGCATGATGTGGTACAACAGGTCGATACGCGGCTGATAGACATAGACATCCTGATCACTGAAGGTGCCGTCGGCATCGGTATGGATATAAGTCAAACCGAGTTCAGCGGCCAGACTGTCGGTGAAGTTATACCCCAGGCCCAGGGTAAAGGTTTTTCCCAGATCCAAAAGGTCCTGTTCATCATCGAAGCTGTACCCGCCGCCCATGGGGCTGAGGGTGAACGCTCCGGCGCGTACCCCGGCCAAAGACACCCCGGCGAAAGTCGATAACAGGAATACCGTCAATACAAATACACGCAACCCAATAGATTTCATCGTTTACTCCCTCCTTTAAAAAATTAGGAACCACCGGTAACCGCATTCGGAACGAAGCGGTCGGCCGAGACAGGCCGTTCCGTCCGGTGTGCGGCGGATAACCATTTAAACAGCTTAGATAGCTATCCTGAAGATTTAATTATATGAATTTTTCACCACCCTTCCTCGCTGACGATTCTCACCCATATCAAATAATGGGATTTTATTAAAAGCTTTTTTTCGAATCCCATTCACTATAAACCTGATTCTTCGCAAAAAATCAACCAAAATATCGGGACATATCATTCATTAAGCCCGATTCGAGCCGAACGGAAATCTTTCCTTCGGACCGCCGGAAGGATCAGCCGCTCGTCTTCTTTCAGCGCCGGGCAAACGGCCCGGAAGGTGTCATTTCAAACAGCACTGTATCTTTTTTCCCCCGATGCCGGACAAAGGGTCCCGGGTCCGGCCGGATCCGTTTCGGCAAATCTGACAGCGGTCGTCGCCGCACATCTGACAAGCGTAACAATTGCGGCAGGGATGTTTTTTCAGGTGGGCCGGCTGTTTTTCCGGCACATAGACCTTGCCGACCACACCGGGAATTCGTTCAAAAGGCATGGCGCCTCCTTTTCAGATCTTCGAAAGAAGAAAGATTGAGCATGGATCACGGGTGACAAAATCGCCCGTTCTTCAAAAAACACAGGGTTTCTTCGATCACGGTGGTGTTCATCATGATAAAGGCATGAGAGGCATGAACGACCCGGAAGTCCTTCATCTCGGAAAGTTTGGCGCTCTCCACCGACACCCGGCCGTCATTGGGGCCTTCAAAAGTGAAACAGGCGATGGGGTTGTCGGATTTGTCGCCCGTAATGACGCCGATCTCGACCCCCGTCGGTTCCAGGGAATTGGGCACACTTTCGGGTCCGGTCCCCAATTCCTGTCCCGCCGGCCCCATAATCCACCGGTACCCCCCGAATCCTTTGAGGCGGTCGGCCAGTTCGCTGCCGTGGTTCGGCGGACTGAGCATCACCACCCGACTGCCGGGCGGCAGTCGGTGATCCTGAAGATACTGCCGGACCAGAATGCCGCCCATGGAGTGGGTGACGAAATGAATTCGGCCGGGAAAATCTTGTCGGCACCGATCCACGGCCGGCGCCACATGGGTTTCCACCAGATCTCGAATGGCGGCGTCGGTTGAGGGATAGCCGACATTCACGGACCGATAGCCGTGATCGGCCAAAGATCGCTCCATCCGCCACATGGACCATCGGGACCGGCCCAGCCCGTGAAGCAGGATGACGCACTCTTTTCCGGAAGACGACAGCCCGGCGGAGGAGGATACGGCACAAGCCGTCAGGGTCAGCAATGCGGCCATGGAAATCCCCCGAAGGGCGAACCGGGCCGATCCCTTGAGATCAGAGAGAAGGATTCGCAGATACTTTCCGCTCATTTGCAGGCATGATCCATGCGGCCGAACCGGCCGCGGATTACCGCTGTCAATTGGTATCACCGGCCAGGCTGCTGAAGTTGGCGATTCCCTCAAAAAGGCTTTCGGCGCCCGGCGTCGGTTTGATTTTGGCCTGATCCTTTTCCCCGCACTCGGGGCATGAAAACCGATTCTTTTCTTCGCCCCGAAGCACCAGCCTTTCAAACCGGTGTCCGCAGGTTTTGCATTGAAATTCAAGGTTTGGCATATGGATACACCTCATTAAAATTTTCCCGGATACTGTCTTTTGCCCGAATTCCGTCTCAGCCGGTGTTTTCCTCGGAGGATTCCGATCCGGCGGTCATCATGGTGAACCGTTCCCCGGCCCCGCCCCGGGAGGTCAGGTTGGTCCGATTCCATTCGAGGCGGGTCTGAAATTCCCGGTGGCGCAGATTGCAGACTTCGCCGCAGACCGGGCACTCTTCGTCCACACAAGGGTCGAGGTGGATCAGGGTCTTGGCGGCGCCCTCGAAGTGGCCCTCGAAAAGAGCTTCCAGCACCTTCCCCTCCCGATGGGCGTTTTCCAGGGTGGTTTCCCGATGCAGAATCAGGTGAAGGTCGATGTGAATATCGCTCCCGGATCGCCAGGCCCGCAGCTGATGAATGTCGATCCAGGCCGGCCGGCGGTTTTCGGCCACCAGGTGAGTGATTTCATCCAGAAGCAGGGGGTCGGATGCATCCATCAAACCGGCGAAGGATTCCCGAATCAGCCCCACCCCCGAAAAGACAATATTGAGCCCCACCAGACAGGCGATCAGGCCGTCCATCCAGTACCAGTCGGTAAACCGCACCAGGAAGAGACCCGCCAACACCCCGGCGGTGGTATAGACATCGGTGAGCACATGACGGCCGTCCGCCTGCAGAGCCAGGGACCGGGTTCGGCGGCCCACCCGGATCAGGATGATCCCCAGCAGCAGATTCACCATCCCGGCCCCGAACAGAATCAGGAGGCCGGTATCCAGCCGCGGCAAGGGTCTGGGAAAGAGCAGGTTTTCGATACCCACCATGAAAATGCCGATCGCCGCCAGCACGATCAGGGCCCCCTCGAAACCGGCTGAAAAAAATTCGATTTTGCCGTGGCCGTAAGGATGGCTTTCATCCGGCGGCTTGGCCGCCAGGATAATGCTGACCAAGGCAAAGGCGCTGGCCACCACATTGATGATCGACTCCAGGGCATCCGATAGAATGGCCGAAGACCCGGTGAGATGATAGACAAAAAACTTGATCGCCATCAATGCCAGACTGACCAGAAAAGACAAAGAGATAGCCAGAATTCGAGTCCGGGCCGGTGATGCGGATGCGGTTGTAGATTCAGTGGCGGTTTCGGTCATGGGCCTATCGCCGGTTCGGCGAAATCCGGGTTTATCGACTCAAGCCTCACCCCGTCTCTGACAAGGATGAGACAATCAAACTCCTAATTTTCTCCTAAAATAAAGACGAAACAGCCGAAGCGCAATGAATTTTCCGAATATCAGAATGGAACCGAGCACAACCCCGCCGGCGGTCCAGAACAGATGCTCCAGCCACAGACCGGACCAGCCGCGCCAAGCCGAAGCGCCCAACAGAAGTCCGCCGGCCCCCCGGGATACGAACACCGCATACCGGAGATTCCACCGCAGTCGCCGAAGGGTGCGCACATGGGTCTTAAGGTCGATCAGATGTCGACGATAAATCTCCGGTTGATCCAGTGCCTTGGGGCAAAGATGGGTTATAATATCCGCGTCGGTCTGCACCAGGGTGCGAATCAGGACCCGGGATGCACCGACGCTTCCGGAATCGGAAATCTCGGACTCGAAGGTGCGGACTTCGAGACCCCCGTCGACCAGGAACTGATGCAGCATGCGGATTCCATCTCTGAACTTCACGGACTTAGCGCTTGCTCAGAGGCGAATCAAACAGGCCCGTGAAGAATTCTTTAACGATGCGGATCAGCTCCCCCCAAAACTCGAGAGATATGTTGACGCTTTCACTGTGAAGATGGTGAAGGATGGTGCTCCTTTCATCGGCGAAACGGGGCTGAATTCGGGTCACCACATCCCCGTCGAGCTGAATAATGGTCTGCATGGCGATCTCCTCCAGCCCCACTTCCCAGATCTTGCGGATCGACACCATCTCGTCCGGCTCCAGATTGAGCGGAATAAACCGCTCCTCCACCTCGAGATGAGAATAGGGGTTGTCCCAGTCTTCCTCGCCCCGGTGCTTCAGGTTGTTGAATACGCCCTTGATCTGATCGGACATGCTCTTGATTCGAAAGGCCATCACCAGATCCACCTGCTCCGCTTCGGTCAAGGCGCCCTCCTTGGACCGATGCTGAAGGTCCCGGACCGCCTCATGGGCCCGCTCCCGAATTCGATCGAAGTATTCGAAACTTCCCGGCCGCTTTTCCTCCTCCGGCATCGGAAACCCCAGCTCCGTCAGCTTGGTGCAGTACCGCTGGGCGATTTCGATGAGGGCATGACGGGGTTCGGGCATTTTGCGGCCGGTCATGGTCGGCTTCAGAATGGTGTTGACCTCGATATGGGTGAGGTCCCGGGCGATGGTGCGGAACCGCTCGGAGAGATCGGCCATGGCCTATTCCTCTCCGTGGGCGTTGAGCAGGTTCCAGAGCCGCTCCAGGGCCTCCATGTTTTTCCGGATGATCTCATGCCCTTCTTTTTCCCGGGCCTCATGAAATTCCCGAAGCCCCTGGTAATTCCCGGTCACGAACTCTTCGTTGAAAATGGTTTTGATATCCCCTTGAAGCAGATCGATTTTGGAGAGCATCACTTTGGGGTCTCGGTCGTAATCGAGATCGGGAAAATCCCGACCCCCTTCCCCGCCTTCTTTTACGCCGTAACACACATGGCCCACGGCGGTAATGATTTCCAGGGTGGTCAGATTGGCAAGGGACCGGCGGATTCTTGTTTTGAGATCATCGGGCATGAGGCGCCTCCATGTATGGAATTAAAGATTGGCGATGGGAACCGGTTCGATGGAATCGGCCGGGGTGTAGCCGAAAATTCGGGCATAAAAAAAGAATTCGGCATCCAGAGCACGTTTGATGTTTTCGGATCGGCGAAATCCGTGCTGCTCCCCTTCGAAAGCCAGATAGGCCACCGGAATCCCTTTCTCTTTCAGGATTTCCACCATCTTTTCGGCCTGATTGGCCGGGACGATTTCATCCTCCAGCCCCTGCAGGAAAATCACAGGGCACGACAACCGATGGGCCGAATGGATGGGGGCCCGTTCGATATAGAGGTCCCGCCGCTCGGGATAGGGGCCGATCAGCCCGTCCAGGTACCTGGATTCGAATTTATGGGTTTCCTTGGCCAGAGCCTCGGGATCACTGACCCCGAAATAGCTGGCCCCGGCCTTGAAAAGATCCCGAAAAGTGAGCACCGCCAGGGTGGTGTAGCCGCCGGCGCTGCCGCCCCGAATGGCCAGTCGATCCCCGTCCACATCCCCCCGGTTCACCAGAAACCGGGCCCCGTTGGTGCAGTCGTCCACATCCACAACGCCCCAGTTTCCCCGAAGCCGCTCCCGATACTCCCGGCCGTAGCCGGTGCTGCCGCCGTAGTTGACGTCCAGCACCGCGATGCCCCGGCTGGTCCAGTACTGAATCATCAGGTTGAAGGCCGCCGAGCTTGCGGCGGTGGGTCCGCCGTGGCTGAAGACCAAAAGCGGCGGTTTTTCCCCTTCCGGCGGCTCGAACGCCTTGTTTTTCGGCCGGTAAAAAAAGCCGTGTGCGATCTGATCCCCGGTGGTGGGAAAGGCTGCCGGTTCCGGGGCCGAAAGGTACCCGGGATCGATGGTGTTTTCAAACGCGCGCTTGAGAACTTGGATGCGATGCTTCATCAGATCCAGCCGCACCACCGACCGTGGTTCGGCGTGAGATGCGCCGAGAAAATAGACATGATCCTTCAGAACCCGAATATAAGCGACATCGGTGTAAGGGATGCGAAGGTTCTCCATTTCACCGGTTGTCGCGTCGATTCGAGCCAGACGCCAGATCCCCTCCCGGGTGAAGGAACCGATCAGGCGGTCGGATGAGATCGGCTGGTAGGTCGACAATCCGAATACCCACTGGGGCAGACCGAAATCGGCTTCCATCTTCAGCACGGGGGTCGTTTCGCCGTTGACCCTGCGATGAATGTTCCACCAGCCGGAACGATCGGAAATGAAATAGAGGGATCCGTCCGGCCCCCATTCGGGTTGAAAAATCGATTCGGTCGGCCCGCCCGCCACCCGCTCGGGATCACCGAGCCGGCCGGTTTCATCCACCGGCGCCGTCCACAGCTCGGTTCCGTCCCAGGGCATGTCGGGATGGTTCCAGGTCAGCCAGGCCAATCGAGACCCGTCCGGACTGAGCCGGGGGGAGGCGTAGAAATCATTGCCGGCGACCAGATGGACCACCTCGCCGGTTTCCGGGTCTACGGCTGCAATCGTGTTCTTGGGCGGACCGGGTTCGGTATGGTCTTCGCAGACGCAGAGCACCCGGTTCCGGGTGCCGTCTACCGACAGGTCGGCATACCGAAGAGGAAGTTCCGGCGTTACGGGCCGGGGTTCGCGCCCCGAATCGATTCGATAGAGACGCTGGTCGGTATAATTGGAAAAAAAAAGGGCGCCGCGATACACCGTGTAACCGCCCCCGCCGTATTCATGGACCCGGGTGCGGGCGTTGAACGGCGGAGGATTGACATCCTCGACCGTACCGTCCGGCGTTTGACGGACCACCACATACCGCCCGCCTTCCGAGGGGCGCATCTCCTGCCAATAGACATCTTCTCCGTCCAGAACGATCTGTCCGAGGCCGATGGTTTCGGATACGATCAGATCGCTGGTGATGGGCGATTTCCAGGTGCCGTAAGCGGCGGCGCCGGTTCTTTCCATATAGGGAGTCCTTTCGAGTGAGCTGCATTTTCAGCTTTTATCATCAGTTTCGGCAAATCCGGAATGTAGCGAAGGCCACCCCGGAATTTTTTTTCGGGCCGGGAAGCTGTTTGAGCGACAGCGAGTTCTTGCCGGGCCGAAAAAAAGTTCCGGGGTGGCCGAAGCGGTGATCACGGACGATTTTCGAATGAACGGTTTCAACGTGATGAATTACCAATATTCGGCAGGATTGTAAAGAAAATGCCGGACCCAGGCCTTACCGGCCGGTTCTTCGCCCGACATACAGCATTCCAATCCGCTGGTCGAAGATGTCGGTGAGCGGGTGAACAGCGCTGATCATTTCTTCATTTCCCGTGATGCCGGTTCCGGCCAGGGTTTCACCCGAAACCAGGACCCTGCGGGCGATGTCCGGGTCCATCTGAAAACCGAGTGTTCGGTCTCCCCCCTCTATGGGCCAGGCGGCTACCCGAAGATTCCGCAGGAAAACGGCCACCGTACCCGAAGGGCCTGAATCCTGAAGATCCGTTTCAAAAACCACCTTCGCGATTTGAGCCGGCAATTGCTCATCTCGATTCAGGAGCACACCGCCGTAGACCGCGCCGGACAGTTCGCCCCCGGACATGACCGGGACGGCGGCGGAGATGCCGATGCCCGCGGTCTCAACGGCCATCGGAATAGACCCTTTTTCCGAAAACAGGACCGGTATCCGTGCCTGTTCGGCCAGGGCGGGGTTTTCCGCCTCAAGGATTCCCCGATCCAGCACCACGGCGCCGGCCACGGTTTCCCCTCGAGACAAGGCCAGTTCCGCAGCCGGGTTTCGTCCGGATGGATATCGGCCATTCTTAATTTCCGAATGAATTCGGCACATCACCCGGCCGTCGGGGGTCACCACGCCGGCGAAATCGAGGTTTGCGATTCGGGCAATCCCCTCCAGACGAGGAATGAGAACGGAAGTGTCGGCCCGGGCCGCTGCGGTTTGAAAATCCTCGGCCGTCGCTGCGGTTTCCATGGACAGCCGAACGGCATCTACTCGGTGATGATAGGCCCTTCGGGCCAGATGCAGATCCCGGCGAACCGAATATAGGGAATGCCGCCGGGACTGTTGGTGAAACAGCCATCCTCCGGTGACCAGAAGAAGGCTCTGGATCAGTATGGCCGTCCACAAAAGAGGAACAGAACGGAAAACGCGCGTATACACCGGCATGGAAGAGAAATTCTAGGCCGTATTCATCAAAAAAAGAATCATGTTTCTGAGGCTTCGGCAGCTTCGGCGACCTGCCGAAGCAAGGCATCAATGTCCTCGCCGTCTTTCGGAAAAACCCCGAAGCCGACGCGGACGGATACGAATTCGATGCGGGCGCCGCCCATTTCAAAAGGCGGGGTCAGGGTTTCATGAATTTTTCGGCGGACCGCCTTCGGGGTCGCTTTGTGGGGATTGCCCAAAATCACGCCGAATTCGGACCCGCTCAGGCGGGCCAGGTAATCGGATTCTCGAAAAAGGTTCCGCAGTTTCCGGGCGATTCGCTTGATGAACATCTCCGCGATACCGTCGCCGAACCGTTGTCGAACCTCATCAAACCGATCCAGTCGAACCAGGAGAATGCTTTTGGTGTTGCCGTACCGGGCTGCGTGAATCAACCCCTCTTCAAGCCGTTCGAGAAAAGCTTTTTTATTGTGAAGACCGGTCACCGGGTCATGGCGAATCAGGGCGGAGATCCTTTCCTCCAGAAGTCTGACCTTTTCTTCCAATTCTTCATAAGATACCTTCGATACCTTGCCGCTGTTCATGAACCCTTATACCTCCCGCGGATGATTATCAGGAACTCCCGTCGCACCGGCATCTTCCCCTCTCCCCTTCGGCTGAAACCCTTCGGCTGAAATAAGGAGCCGATAAGGGCAAAGCCTTCCTCAATTGTCCATCTTGAATGAAAAAATAACGACGCTTCTTGAATATACAATAATTTTAATTTCTTGGCAAAGCGAAAAATCCGCCCCGGGTTTGACACTCGGATTTCCGGTTTCTATATTGAATATCGAATACTTTTGGGTGAACCGAAAACTATCTGAATGATGCAGGAACTTCTACAACCGGAATTGATCGGAGAAAAAAATGATCCCCCCGACTGATATACTCAAATTCATCCTTTCGCTTCTCATTTTTTTCCTCGGAATATCCGGTGGAAATGTCCGCGCGGTTCCCCCTCCCGAACAGCTCCTGGTCTTTGTTCAACCGGACTATTCCCCGGTGGACCGCCGTTTTCAGGAGGCGATCCTTCCCCGGATTCACGAACTGGCAGAGGAGATAGGGGTTTCAGTGGCGGTATTGGATTCGACGAAAGGTTCTCCGGAAGAGATCGCCGTCACGCCGTTGATCGTTTACCAGAATCACCGGGGCCGCTCCGTCTACCAGGGCCGCACTGCCACTCTGGACCGGATTCGCAATTTCATTCGCACCTCCCGATTCGTTCCCCAAGGAGAGGCCGCCCTGGTGCGGAAAGATATCCCGGTCCGGGAATACGGACGAAGCCGGATCTGGGCTCCTATCAAGGTGTCTCCGGTGACCGGCGCCCCGCCTGAAGATTACGAGGACGCCGCGTTTCAGCGGGAAGCCCGCCGGGCCATCGAGAAGGGGTTTTCAAAATTCAACACCCGGAAAGAGGCGAAGCTGGGTCGGGCGGATCGCGGGTTTTACATGGATTTCTATCCCTGGCGGGCCGAGGACGGCACCCTTTTTCTCTCCCTGGCCCTTTTCTCGATGTTCGACTGCAAGGAGCCGGTTTACACAACCGGTGATGCGCCGCTGGTGGGCCCCTGGAAAGACCGGGAACAGCTGTTTCGCCGGGCCGCCGCCCGCATGGAAGAAATGGTTCAAAAACAGGTCGCGGACCCTGAATCCGGCGACGGCATCGATCCGGTGGCAAAAACCGTTCCCGCAACAACCTGGGCCGCCCTCGGGTATCCCCTGCCCCCGGCGCCCGCCAAGGCCGGCATGATGATTCCGGTAAATGCCGCAGTGCCTCGGCACTGGGTCCTGAAAGCATCCGATTCCGAGAAGACCGCTTCAGATATTCCGCCCCTGGTCCAATTCCGCTTTGCCCCGCCCCTGGACCATTATCGCGGAGAAGTCACCAGGGGCTCCGGCGAACTCGAATTCCCCGATCATCGCCTCCCCGAAGGCATGACCGGCCATGTGGAAATGGACCCGAAGACGGTGACCATGGGCGTGCCGGACCTGGACAAAGCCTTGCAGGGCAGCGTCTTTCTCCATACGAAAGAACACCCCGTGTCCAGGTTCGTGATTCGATCAGCAGGGGGAGACGGACACCCCATCGCCTACGGACGCCTGTCGCCGGCCTCGGTTACAGGAGATTTTACACTTCGGGGCAATACGCTGCCGCTCACCGTCACGGCGGATATGGAACCGATCATCAATCGAGACGGCGAACCGCGCCTGCTGGTCCGGGCCACATTTCAAATCACCGTTACGGAATTCGGGGTCGAGGGTGCGGACGGACCCTCCCCGGCCAATGAGACGATGCTTTTTGATACCGTGCTGAGGTTTCATCCTCGGCAAGAATAGCTCCCCCCAATTTTCGCTTTCTCCTCCGACCGGTGAACCGATCGGGTTCGCCGGTCATCGTTTCCGCATGGTTTCGGGCATGTCCTCGCCATCGCGCATCGCCCAATATACATAAAAGCCGGTATTGCCGTCTACCTCCATGAACGCTAAAAAAGTAAAAGTGTTTTTCCAATCCCAATCACTTTCCAGGAGGATTCCATGCATAAAGACCACAAGGATAGGAAATGCGCCTGTCAGGGTGAACGCGACAAAGGCTTCACCCGGCGGGGGTTCATCACCACCATGGGGGCCGGCGCGGTGGGCGTCGCCGCCTCCTCCAAACTGTTCGCCGCCGACCATAAACCCGAAGAAGGGGTCCGGGATGCCGGTGTCAAAACCCCGGTCACCCTTCACATCAACGGGCAGCGTCATCACCTTCTAGTGGAGCCGCGGTGGACCCTTCTGCATGTGCTGCGGGAAGAACTCGGTTACACCGGCGCCAAGGAGGGCTGCGGCCGGGGCGAGTGCGGATCATGCACGGTGCTCATGAACGACATCCCCCGGTATGCCTGCATG
>JAABSQ010000658.1 GCA_011390315.1 Desulfobacteraceae bacterium | reverse complement strand
CCTGAGCGAGTTTAATATCCTTAGACTGAGATTTTTTCGATCCCCCGCATAGAAGAATTACGATTTGCATACCTTCCCGACCAAAGTAGACCCGATAACCCGGGCCGACATCGACGCGCAGTTCATTAATCCCGCCTCCGACAGATTTACAATCTCCAAAATTACCCAGTCGTACACGGTTTAATCGGACTCGAATGCGTGCTCTAACAACATGATCTTTCAGTGAGCGAAGCCAGTGATGAAACAGGTTCCTCCCATCCGCTGTGATGTATTCGAGAATTTCGATTTTATTATTGCTCATATAACTCAGTGTAGCTTAAAAACTACAGAAAAATCAAGTCTTATCTAACCCGGTTAACAAATGAATTTCATCAAGGAAATTATCATATAGTCCATCGCGCTGTTTTTTATACCAGAATGCAGCTTCTTCGAGATCGTGTTCCGCATCATGTCTTATATGAACGGCGTAGTTCACAGGCGCTTCCTAATATCAGAAATCACTATATCAGCCATACGTCCCTTGATTTTATCAGCCTCATACATATCTAAGCGCCTGTCTAATTCTGATCTCTGATCATCGGGTTAACTTCAATGTATGTTGCTCATCAGCAATACTATCGTCATATTGTTCTTTCATCGGAGATGCGGTTTTTTTATTCCATTGCCTCCGCGATTTTTATGTCACCTCTGAGCAGATCATTCACGACTGAAGATAGATCAGTGCCTTTCTTTGAGGCGATCTTCTCCACAAAGGCTGAAACCTCCTGATCGAGATATATAGGAATGTTAAGTTTCATGCCCGGAGAATAGAACTTACCTCTCTCACCTTTTGAAAAATCGTATTCTTTTCTCATGCTTGACCACCGTAAGTTTTGGTTTCTTTTTTCGTAGCCTTTCGGCTGGAAATGATTCTGATCGTGACAACTTCTTCATTTTCTTCTCGGAAAGTATGGTTCACAACTATCAACCTTCCCTTCTCTGAGATACCAATGGTTATCCATCGGTCTTCGATTTCGCTGTGGTCCGGATCAAATATGGAAATTGCATTTGAGTCTCGAAATATGGTCGCCCCTTCGTCAAAAGCTACACAATGCTTATCCAGGTTCTCGCGGGCCTTTAGGGGATCCCATTCGAAATTGTAATTCGCTGCCATCTCACAAAACCTTTTCGGTTTTGAACCAAAACCGTATATTCTTCAGGCGAAAAACCGCAATACCTGAAAACTTTTCTATGGTCTATAGGCTCATACCATATCCAGATTTTCCCATCTATTGCGATATTATGGTATGCAAGTGAAAAACTCTCCAGCCACAGCCTTCTCGTTTGATATCTGACAATGAGATTGAAAACAAGAAAAAAAATAAAGAAAAATCCCATCAAAAGAGGTACTTTTGGCGGAAAAGGTTGGTTGAAATGCACATTCTTGAATGAACGGAAAGCGTACGAAAAAGAGGGGGACACCAGGAAAGGGGAAAATGGAGAACCGTTACCAGAACCGAATTTCAAGGCATAAAATCAATCTTCCCGTCTACCAAACTTGAACGTCACGAAAAAACTGGCATTTGAATGACTCGTAACGAGGGTCATAATCCCTTTATTCCTAGGATCATAACCATCTATCATTTCCCCTAATTCTTTTTGGGAAGCAGGATCGCCAAAGATTTTCAAGATTTGTTTTTTGGTTCGATATTCGATTTTACTTGGAAAAACCCCTTTAATGATAACGCTGGCAAAGACCAACAATGCGCCTTTTCCTTTTTTTTGATAGCATCTTTCGTACAAGCTCGCTAAGCGGTTCAAATCTGAGTCAAGAATGGATAAGGCTTGATCTCTTTCGGTAATCGCAGCCTCGCGGTTGAATTTTTTCATACGCCAACCCCTCACCAACGCATCCGGACCTTAATCCCCGACGAATCCAGAAAAGACTTGATCTCCGCCACCGTATAATGACCGTAGTGGGTCATCGAGGCGATCAGGGCCGCATCCGCTTTGCCCTGGGTGAGAACATCCGCCAGATGTTCGGGCTTTCCGGCCCCGCCGGAGGCGATCACCGGAATGTCGACGTTCTCCGAGATCAGTTCGGTCAAGGTGAGTTCATACCCTTCCCGGGTCCCGTCGGCGTCAATGGAATTGAGGCAGATCTCCCCCGCCCCCAGCTCCTGGCCCCGCTTGGCCCATGCCAGGGCGTCCATCCCCATGTAGGTCCGGCCCCCGTTGATGACGATCTCGTACCCCGAGGGGATCTTCTCGCTCTTGTCCACCGCCTTGACATCCATCCCCAGCACGACGCATTGGCTCCCGAACGCCTTGGCCCCTTCAGAGATAATCTCCGGATTTTTCACGGCGGCAGAATTGACGCTGATCTTTTCGGCCCCGGCCAAGAGCACCTCCCGCATGTCTTCCTTCGTGCGAATGCCGCCCCCCACCGAAAAAGGGATGAAGATCGTCTCCGCCACCCGCCGCACCACCTCGATCATGATCCCGCGCTTTTCGTGGGAGGCGGTGATGTCGTAAAAAACCAGCTCGTCGGCGCCGGCCTCGTAGTAGAATTTGGCCATCTCCACCGGATCACCGATATCCACATTGTTTTCGAACTTGATTCCCTTGGTCGTCTTGCCTTCCCGAACATCGAGACAGGGAATGATCCGCTTGCTTAGCATGGGGTCCACTCGCAGAAATTTTTGAGAAGGGTTAATCCGGGCCGCCCGCTCTTTTCCGGATGAAACTGGGTGGCGATAAGATTGGCCGTGCCGATCACCGAGGCGAAGGCGATGCCGTGCTCGGTGCGGCCGATCACCTGACTTTCATCATCCGGATCGGGATAGTAGCTGTGGACGAAGTAGAACTCGTCCCCGTCCCCGATCCCCGCCAGCACCGGATGGGACCGGTTGAGCCGAACCCGGTTCCATCCCATGTGGGGAATCTTCAGATGGGCCCCGGCCGCATCGGTCATTCGGTTGGAAAACAGCCGGGTCCGCCCCGCCACGATCCCCAGGCAGTCGACGCCGCCGTCTTCCTCGCTGAAACCCATGATGATCTGGGTGCCGAGACAGATTCCCAACAGCGGTTTGCCCGAGGCGAAGGTCTCCTGAATCGCCCGGTCCAGCCCCAGCCGCCGCAGGCTCTCCATGGCCGATCCGGCCGCCCCCACCCCGGGAAAGATCACCCGCTCGGCGTTTCGAATCCGGTCTTCGTCTTTGGTGATATCGCACGCATACCCCAGATGGGCCATGGCCCGGGCCACGCTGGTCAAATTGCCCGCATCGTAATCGACAATCGCTATCATGTATCGTCCTGCTCGCTTTTCTTCGGTATCGACCCTTGGCCGGAAAAGTTTTCATCGGCCGTATCCACCGCCTGTTTGGCATCCTCCCACATTCGGTCCATCTCTTCCCGGCCGGCCCCTTCGATGGTCCGCCCCTGTTTTTCGGCGGCCGCTTCCATATACTTAAACCGCTTCTCGAATTTCCGGGTGGACCCGCTCAGGGCCGCCTCCGGATGGACCTTGGCGAACCGGGCCACATTGACCAGGGTGAACAGCACATCCCCGAATTCCAGAGAAATCGCCTCCCGGTCGACATCGCCCCCGCCGTTTTTCCCTAAAGCCTCCTTCAGCTCGGCCCATTCCAGCTCCGCCTGGTGCATCACCCCGGCCAGATCATTCCAGTCGAAACCGGTGCGGGCGGCCCGTTCCGAGATCCGGTGGGCCCGCATCAGGGCCGGCAGACCCGTGGGCACCGAATCGAGCAGGGAACCGTTGCCGCGGTCTCCCTGTTGCGCCTTCTCTTCCCGTTTGATTTGGTGCCACTGCCGCCGCACATCCTCGGCCCCGTTCACATGGCCGTCCCCGAAGACATGGGGATGACGCCGGACCATCTTCTCCAGGCTGGCCGCGGCCGCATCCTCGATATCGAATTCGCTTTTTTCCTGAAACAGACGGGCGATAAACAGGACCTGAAACAGCACATCCCCCAGCTCCTCCCGAATTACCTCGGGATCACCCGATTCGATGGCGTCGGCCAGCTCATAGACCTCTTCGATGAGATAGAGGACCATGGTTTCGGGGGTCTGCTTTTTGTCCCAGGGGCACCCGCCCTCTCCGCGCAGGGTCTGAATCAGCCGCATCAGCCCGTCGATATTCTTGAATTCCCGATTTTGATGATTCACGCAACTCCTGTCAGGTGGTTTCGGCGACCTGTCGCCATCGTTTTTTGAAGGTATCGGATTTATCCTCGAATTTCCGTTTCATCTCCGGCGGAGCCATGTCGATGAGGGCTTCGGAAACCCGGGCCACATGGGGGGCCAGCAGGGAATTTCGAATCACCGGCACATCCTCAGGTAAAAAGGTGATCAGCACCCCCAGCAGGACGGACACGAAGAGGAGCCCCTTCACCGCCCCGAACCCGACCCCCGAGACCCGGTCGAACCAGGCCCCGAAAGCCGCCTTGATCAGATACCGGAACAGAAACCCCAGCAGCCCGGCGGCCATCATGCACCCGCAGAAAATCGCCATGAATCCGAGAATATGAAGGTAGGCGGGATCACTCAGCCAGCGGCTCAAAAACCCGGCGGCCTGCTCATAATAGGTGTAGCCCAGATACAGCCCGCCGCCCACGCCGACCAGCGCGGTCACCTCCCCCACGAAGCCTCGAAAAAAACCCATGATCAGGCAGTAGCCCAGTATGATGCACATCAGAATGTCGAGCGGGTTCATGGAGCGGTTCAACCGTGGGGGTCATTCGTTTTTTTTTGACATCCGGAATACATGTGGTATATTTTTAAGCATTTGAAAATGTGCAAAATACCAGAGCCGACAGGGGGAGTCAAGCTTTTCCTTTTGGAGCCGATTTCCTCCATAACACCGTCGAACCCATTGCAGTGCAAAAGGAGTCGCCATGCCGATTTATGAATTCTATTGTCAGGACTGCCATACCATCTATAATTTTTTCTCCGGGCGGATCGATACCGACACCCTGCCCCCCTGCCCCAAATGCGAGAACCCGGCCCTGTCCCGGCAGGTATCCAGATTCGCCTTCACCGGAAAGGCCAAGGAAGAAGGGGATATGGACGATCTGCCCTTTGACGAATCCAAAATGGAGCAGGCCATGCAGGTGCTGGCCAAGGAGGCCGACAACATCAACGAGGATGATCCCAAACAGGCGGCCCAGCTCATGCGCAAACTCTCGGACATGACCGGGCTTCAGCTGGGCGGCGGCATGGAAGAGGCCCTGGCCCGCATGGAACGGGGCGAAGACCCGGACCAGATCGAAGCGGAGATGGGGGACCTGCTGGAATCCGAGGACCCGTTTCTGATGCCCGGCGGCAAAAAAGGCAAGGCCGGGGGCGCAAGGCGGGTCGAACCCTATCGGGACGAAACCCTTTACGACCTCTGAAACCGGTCAGAAACCCAACATCGGCTCAGCCGACATTCCCCCGGCCCGGCTATAATACCCGGGCAAGGGGACGACATACCAGGGAGGAGACATGAAAAAAGCGGTATCGGACCGAATGGAAGTGGTCCAGGGAGACATCACCAAAATGGAGGTGGATGCCGTCGTCAACGCGGCCAATACATCCCTGCTGGGCGGCGGCGGGGTGGACGGCGCCATTCACCGGGCCGCAGGGCCGGAACTGCTGGCCGAATGCAAAAGCATCGGCGGATGCCCCACCGGCGAAGCCCGGATCACCAAGGGGTACAATCTGCCGGCAAAATACGTCATCCACACGGTCGGCCCGGTCTACGGCGGACGGCCTCAAGACAGCACCCTCCTGGCCTCCTGTTACAAAAACAGCCTTCAGCTGGCCGTAGACCACAAAGTCAAAACCATCGCCTTTCCGGCCATCAGCTGCGGCGTCTACGGCTACCCGGTCGAGGAGGCCTGCCGCATCGCCGTGGATACCGCGGCCGGTTTTCTGGAAGAACATCCTTCCATTGAAAAGGTCTATTTTGTTCAGTTTTCCGAAGAGAACCGACAGGTCTACGAGAACTATCTGAAACAAATCTCCTAACATTCCCCCTTCTTGACACGGCGGACGGTTTCAATTAATAGAATACGCTTGCCCCGAACCGGGGCCGGCGCCATGGACCGATGCCGATCAATCTGAAATGGGCAAGGTGAACACCGCCCTGTCGATTCCATTTTTTCCCAATCAAATCCAATTCAACAGACAGTGAATGCGATGAAAAAAAAGGATTCATTAGAAAATCTACGAAATATCGGCATTATCGCCCATATCGATGCCGGCAAAACCACCGTCACCGAGCGAATCCTCTACTATACCGGCCGGTCCCACAAGATCGGAGAGGTGCATGACGGCGAAGCGGTGATGGACTGGATGACCGACGAGCAGGAACGGGGCATCACCATCACCTCGGCGGTGACCTTCTGCCAGTGGAAAGACCACGAGTTTCAGCTCATCGACACCCCCGGCCACGTCGATTTCACCATCGAGGTCGAACGCTCCCTGCGGGTGCTGGACGGGGCCGTGGGCGTCTTCTGCGCGGTGGGCGGGGTGGAGCCCCAGTCGGAGACGGTCTGGCGCCAGGCCGACAAATACCATGTGCCCAAGATGGCCTTCGTCAACAAGATGGACCGGATCGGGGCCGATTATTTTCGGGCCATTCAGATGATCCGGGAGCGGCTGAACGCCAAACCGGTGATTCTTCAGCTGCCGGTGGGGGTCGAGGAAAGCTTTGTCGGGGTGATCGACCTGCTTGGCATGAAGCAGATCCGCTGGCATGACGACGACCTGGGGGCCACCTTTTCCACCGAAGAAATCCCCGAAGACCGCCTGGAAGAGGCCGAAGAATATCGGGAAAAGCTGATCGAAACCGTGGCCGAGGTGGACGACGCCCTTATGGAGACCTACCTGGCCGAAGAGCCGGTCACCCAAGCGATGCTCACGGCGGCCATCCGCCGGGCCACCATCGGGATGAAGCTGGTGCCGGTCTTGTGCGGGTCGGCCCTGCGAAACAAGGGGATTCAGCCCCTGCTGGATGCGGTGGCGGCCTATCTGCCCAGCCCCGCCGAGGTGCGCGCCATTCAGGGGACCAATCCGGAAACCGGTGAAAAGGTGACCTGCCTGCCCAAAAAGAACGACCCGCTGTCGGCGCTGATCTTCAAGGTCTCCATGTGGGAAGGCCGAAAGCTCTGTTTCGCCCGGATCTACGGCGGCAAACTGACCGCCGGCGGGGAGGTCTTCAACACCTCCCTCGGCAAGAAGGAAAAGCTCTCGCGCATCCTGCGGCTTCACGCCAACAAGCGGGAGCGGCTGGACGAGGCCGGGCCGGGCAGCATCGTGGGGCTGATGGGGCTCAAAGACGCCTCCACCGGCGACACCCTCTGCACCCCGGGCCAACCGCTGATGCTGGAGCGGATCGATTTTTACGAACCGGTCATCTCCCTGGCCATCGAACCCAAGACCCATTCGGACCAGGAAAAACTGGAGCAGGTGCTGGCCAAGTTTCTGGACGAGGACCCCACCCTCAAGGTCCGCACCGATGAAGACACCGGCCAGACCATCCTCTCGGGGATGGGGGAGCTGCACCTGGAGATCATCATCAGCCGCATGATTCGGGAGTTCAACACCAGCGTCAACGTGGGAAAACCCCAGGTGGTGTATCGGGAAGCCCTCGGCAAGAGGGTGGAGGCGGAATCGGTTTTCGACAAGGATGTGGCCGGCCAGCACCAGTTCGGCCAGGTCCGCCTGCGCCTCATCCCCCGAAACCGGGGCGAAGGCAATCTCTTCCGGTCCGAGGTTTCCGAGGAGACGATTCCGGCGGTCTTCATTCCGGCCATCGAGAAGGGGGTGATGGAATCCCTGGAGAGCGGCCCCATCATGGGATACCCGGTGGTGGATGTGGAGGCGGTTCTAACCGGCAGATCTTTCAAGGAGTCGCTGGGGACCGAACTGGCCTTTCGGGTCAGCGCCTCCATGGCCTGCAAACAGGCCATGATGGAGGGGGATGCCTTTCTCCTGGACCCGATCATGAAGGTGGAAATCTTCGTTCCGGAAGAGTTCGTGGGCGAGGTCATCGGCGACATCAACTCCCGAAACGGCAAGATCACCGCCATCGAGGCCGAGCGGAACCTGCAGATCATTCGGGCCACCGCCCCGCTGGCCAACCTCTTCGGCTACTCCACCGCCCTTCGCTCGGCCACCCAGGGCCGGGGCACCTTCACCATGCAGTTTTCCCACTTCGATCGAAACTGAAAAACGCCGGCGGACGCGGATTTCTTGTGGGCCGGGGCCTTTGCACAGGCTCCGGCGCTTCCCCGGGCGCCTCTTCCCGAACCGCCTTGAGCATCTCTTCCGCCTCGGCTTTTCGAATCGGATCATCGGAGCGTTTCAGCACCTGCCGCAGGTGAAAAACGGCGTTCCGGACCTCTTTTTTGTAGGCGTAATGTTTTCCCAGATAGAAATGGGCCCTGCCCAGATCGCCCTGTTTGCCGTAGGCCTCTCCCAGATGGAACAAGGCGCCGGGAAAATTGGGCCGCTTTTCCAGCAGCCGTTCCAGGACCTCGGCGGCCTCTGAATACTGTTTCAGCTCCATCCGGCTTCGCCCCAGCAGGTAGAGCGCCTCGGGGTCGCCGGGATCGAGACCCACCGACCCCTCCAGGGCGCTGACCGCATGGTCGTATTGCCCGTCGATAAAATAGATCTCCCCCATGTCCTTGAGCATCACCGGATCCAGGGGCCGGCTCTTGAGCGCCCTTCGGACCTGATCCAGGGCCTCGTCATGCCGGTCGTTCCGGGCCAGGGCGATCCCGTATCCGTGCTGGTAGACCGGATCATCGGGGTGGTCTTTTACGGCGGCGGCCATCTCCCGCAGGCCCCGGTCTTTGTCTCCGTAGCCGGCCACCAGACGGGTGCGCATCCGTTCAAATCGGGTCTGGTCGGCCCCCGGGGCGGGCACGGCATCCGGGTTGGATTCGATCCAGGTATCGAGGTAAGCGATCCGCTCCTCCACCGCGGGATGGGTCATCAAATAGGTGGGGATCTCTTCGGACCCGAACCACTGTTTGTCCCGAATCTTCTTGAGCACGGTCAGCAACCCCGCGCCGCTGTAGCCCGCGTCGGTGAGGTAGCGAATGCCCAGTTCATCGGCCTGGATTTCATCCTGGCGGCTGTAGGAAAGCGCCGCCGACTGGCCCGCGGCCATGGAGCCGACGCTTACCGCATTGGCTGCGGCCCCGGCCCCGGCCACGCCCAGCAGAATCCCGGCCATCATGCCGGCCAAGGTAGCCAGGCCGATTTTGGAGGAGCGGTCGATTTTCTGGGAAATGTGACGAGAGGCCACATGGGTGATTTCATGGGCCAGAATGCCGGCCAGTTCATCCTCGTTGTCCATGGCCTCGATCAGTCCGCTGTTGATGAAGATATTGCCGCCGGGCCCGGCGAAGGCGTTATACACCTCCTGATCGATGATATAGAACCGGTATGTGAAAGGCTGTGGCGGCATCTCGGACAGAATCTTCTGGCCGAGATCGTTGACATAATCCACCAGCAGCGGATCCCGGATGAACCGGAACCGCGCCGTCACCATCTTCATGAACTCCTTGCTCAGCTCCTCCTCCTCCTGAATGGTGATGCCGAATGCGGGGGCCGGCTGCGCCGCCTGAAGGGGAATCAGAACCGCCAGGAATATCCCGAGGATTCTTTTTATGATATCCATTTTTCTCACTTTATCGCCTTGCTTCTATTTCTTTTCAAACCGCCCGAATTGTGGTAAGAAGCTCTTATTATGACACAGATAATATGCATAGCCAACCAGAAAGGCGGGGTCGGCAAGACCACCACCGCATTGAACCTGGCCGCGGGGCTGGCCATATCCGGCAAAAAAACCCTTCTGGTGGACTGCGATCCCCAGGCCAACGCCACCACCGGTTTGGGCATCGACAAGGGCGGATTAGACCGGACCCTGTATCACGGCCTGATCGGGGAAGCCGAGATCGCGGATCTCATCGTCGACACCGACATTCCGCAGCTGAAGCTCATCCCCTCCCGGGTGGAGCTGATCGGCTTCGAGGTGGAGATGATGGCCGAAGAAGGTCGGGAACAGGCCCTCAAACACCTTCTGAGCGGGCTGAATGCCGGGTTTGAATACATCCTTCTCGACTGCCCCCCGTCCCTGAGCCTGCTGACCCTCAACGCCATGACCGCCGCCGACACCCTCCTGATTCCGCTTCAGTGCGAGTTTTACGCCCTGGAGGGCCTGGGCCAGCTGCTCCAGACCAAAGAGCTGGTCAACAGCAATCTCAACCCCGATCTCAAAATCGCCGGCATCCTTCTGACCATGTTCGACGGCAGAACCAACCTCTCCCACCAGGTGGCCGAGGAGGCGGGCAGATTTTTCGAGGGGCGGGAACGGGTCTTTAAAACCGCCATCCCCCGAAACGTCCGCCTGGGCGAGGCCCCCAGTTTCGGAAAACCGATTCTGATCTATGATCCTTCCTCGGCGGGCGCCAAAAGCTATCTTGCCCTTGCCGAGGAAATCCTATACGATTCAGCAGAAATTTAAAACCGCAACCCTTATCGGATAGTAAGGACGGAATGGACAAAGACAAGACCTCGCGGGAATCCGCCCCCGCTGCGAAACCGCGAAAAAAGATGGCCCTGGGCAAGGGGCTGGGCGCCCTGATTCCCGGCCCGAGCGCGGCGCCCGCGGTTCAACCGGACGACCGGGAGCGGGCGTATCTTCTGTGCGACATCGATCTGATCCATCCCAACCGGTATCAGCCCCGGCGCAATTTCCCCGAGGAGGAGCTGGCGGAATTGAGCCGATCCATTCGGGAACAGGGGGTGATTCAACCCCTGCTGGTGCGTAAAAACAGCCATGGGTATGACCCCGGGTATGAATTGATCGCCGGCGAACGCCGGCTTCGGTCCGCCAAACTGGCCGGGCTGACCCGGGTCCCGGTGGTGGTCAAAGAACTGTCGGACACCCAGATGCTGGAGATGTCCATCGTCGAGAATGTTCAGCGGGAGGACCTCAATCCGCTGGAAGAGTCGGGGGCCTATCACCGCCTCATGTCCGAATTCGGCCTCACCCAGGAGCAGGTGGCCGAGCGGGTGGGCAAAAGCCGCTCGGCCATCGCCAATTTTCTTCGACTGCGCCAGCTCCCGGAAGAGATTCAGGCCACCCTCATGGACGGCGCCCTCAGCATGGGCCATGCCAAGGTGCTGCTGGGGGCCCGGAATACCGCACAGCAGATGGAGGTCTGGCGTCAGATCGTGACCCGGGAACTGTCGGTGCGGGAAACCGAAATCCTGCTGAACCGGCTCAAGAACCCGCCCCCGCCTCCGGAAAATCCGGAACCGGGCTCCGAGGAGATCTACTTTTCCGGGGTGGCCGACAACCTCGCCCATCGCTTCGGCACCAAGGTCCGGATCAACCGACGAGGCAAAAAAGGCAAGGTGGAGATCGAGTTTTACAGCGACGACGACCTGGATCGCCTGCTCCACCTGCTGAATCCGGAGTAGGCGCTATGAAGATCGGCGTCATCGACGGACAGGGCGGCGGGATCGGCAGCGCCGTGATCAAGAAGCTGAAGGAGAATTTCGAAGAATCGGTGGACATCACCGCCCTGGGCACCAACGCCATCGCAACGGCCCAGATGCTCAAGGCCAAGGCCAACCGGGGGGCCTCGGGAGAAAACGCCATCGTCCAAACCGTTCAGAAGATGGATATCCTCATCGGGCCGGTGGGGATCATCATGGCTCATTCAATGATGGGCGAGGTCACCCCGAGAATGGCCGAAGCGGTGGCGGCCTGTCCGGCCCGGAAACTGTTGATCCCGCTGTCCCGGGAAAACCTGGAAATCGTGGGGATATCCCCGATTCCCCTGCCCCATCTGATCGACGAGCTGATCCGGAACAACCTGAGACCGTTAACCGAAATTCGGAACTGAAAAGACCCTATGTGCGAAGCCGATGCCTACCTCATGGAGGAAGGAGAACCCCGGCTGATTATGGAATCCGCATGAAAATATCGGTCGCCAAAACCGCCGGGTTCTGCATGGGGGTGCAGCGGGCCGTAGACATGGCCGTGGACGCGGCCAATACTCAGCCGTCGCCCATCTTCACCTACGGCCCCCTGATCCACAATCCGCAGGTGCTCGATCTTCTGAAGGAAAAGGGGATCACCGTACTGGATGAAATCCCGGAAAAAGGATCCGGCACCATCCTGATCCGGGCCCACGGGGTGCCCCCGGATACCCGGGCCCGCCTGGAAGAGGCCGGGTTCAAGGTGATCGACGCCACCTGCCCCCGGGTGATCAAGGTCCAGGCCATCATCCGCAAGCATACCCGGGAGGGATACGCCTGCATTATCGTGGGCGATCTGGACCATCCCGAGGTGGTGGGGTTGCAGGGGTTTGCCGGAGACCGGGCCTATGTGGTAGGCCGTATCCACGATCTGGATGAACTGGACGCATTCGAGAAAGCGATCATCGTGGCCCAGACCACTCAGAACACGCTTTTCTATGATGTGGTTAAAAAATGGGCGCAGCGGAATCACCCCCACTATAAAATTTTCGAAACCATCTGCGACTCCACCGAACGGCGGCAAAGCGAGGTCAAACGGCTGGCGGAGCAGGTAGATGCGGTGGTGGTGGTGGGCGGCCACAACAGCGGCAACACCCAGCGGCTGGCCGAGATCGTCCGGCAGGCCGGAAAGCCGGCCTACCATATCGAAACCGAGGCGGAGCTGGACCCCGCCGCCATTTCAAGGGTGCAAACCCTCGGGGTCACCGCCGGGGCCTCCACCCCCAACTGGATCATTCGACGGGTCTACCGGGCCGTCGAATCCCCGCCCTTCGACGAGGCGGAGACCGGGCATCGGCGGTTCAACCGGATTCGGCGGCTGCTGCTGCTGACCAATGTCTACGTCGCCCTCGGGGCCGGGTTTCTCTGTTTCGCATGCGCCGTGCTGGAGGGCGTTCAGTACATCCGCTCCTACATGGTCATTTCGTTTCTGTATATCCTTTCCATGCACACCCTCAACAACCTGACCGGCATGAAGGAGGACCGCTTCAACGACCCGGAACGGGCCGCCTTTTATGAATCCAACACCCTTCTGCTGACCCTGTTTGCCCTGGCCTCGGGAGGTCTGGGCCTCTTTACGGCCGCCGGCGTGGGAATATTTCCCTTCTTTTTGCTGTTCACCATGAGTTTGCTGGGGCTCTCCTACAATCTCAAACTGATTCCGGAAGCGATTCGCGGGGTCAAATACCGCCGGATTCGGGATATTCCCGGCTCCAAAACCTTTTTGATCGCCCTGGCCTGGGGCATGGTCACGGCCCTGTTTCCGATCCTTTCCGAAACCGGCGCCCTGACCCTGAGTTCTCTGGTGGCCCTGGTCTGGGCCACCGCCACCGTCTTCGTGCGGACCGC
>JAABSQ010000657.1 GCA_011390315.1 Desulfobacteraceae bacterium | reverse complement strand
ACCCCCTGGGATATTGCAAAGGCGTTTGTCCTGATCATCATCGGCACCTATATTTATGCTTACCTGCTGAGCGGGATCTGGATCAAAAATTTGCGGAACATGCTGCGGAGCGCGCCGGCCGGTTGATCCGGAACCTGAATTGGAAAGGGGAATATGCCGGAATGCAGAAAAGCGGCGGTGTAAATTTCATGTCAAAAAGGAATCACAAGTGAGGGAATAGAGCCATGATATTGCCGAAAATCGAGATCAAACGGATACTCTATGCCACCGATTTATCCGAAAGCGCTAGAAACGCATTGGCCTATGCGGTCAGTCTGGCCGATACCTACCGGGCGGAGCTGACCATTCTCCATGTACTCAACGATGATCCCCGAATGAACGCCGCGATTATGGGGTTTGTCGATGAGGACAAGTGGGAGGCGATTCGGGATCGTAACGCTCAGGATGCCCGGGCCGCTTTGATCGGAAAGCGGCGGGAAAATCTGGAAATGCGGGAGGTGATGGAGTATTTCACCGAAACCATGAAGGAGGACATCGGGGAGCACCACGTGACCATGGATGAAACCGTGATCGTTCGCGGAAATCCGGTGGACAAGATCGTATCGGTGGCGAACGAGCGCAACAGCGATCTGATCGTCATGGGTTCTTACGGTCACGGGGGCATCACCGGCGCCATCATGGGGTCCACGGCCCAGAAGGTGCTTCGCCGGTCGAAAAAGCCGGTGCTGGTGGTTCATCTGCCTGAAGAGGCATAACCTTTCAACCGTATCCGGCTCCCGCTCGGTTTTCCTTTCACTGCCGCCGAGCGGGGGCCGGTCACACCATTTCTTATACTGATTTTCTACAGATCTTCGGGGAGTTCGCAGGTGTCGGGGCCCCCTTTTTTGGTCTCCACCAGATGGGCCGCCGCCAGTGCCGCGGTGCAGCCGTCGGCCGCGGAGACCACGATCTGCCGGGCATATTTTTCCCGAAGGTCTCCGATGACGAAGATGCCGGGGATCTGGGTTTCGCACTTGTCGTCGGTGACCACATACCCGTCGGCATTGTGCTTGATGCCCGCCGGAACCAACTGGTTGCTGGGCACGAACCCGATGAAAACGAACACCCCGTCGGTGGCCAGGTCCCGGGTGTCTCCGGTCTGGGTGTCCTGAAGCGCCACCGCATTGACGCCGCTCTCGTCGGCCTTGATTTCGGTCACGATGGTGTTCCAGAGGACTTCAATCTTGCACTCGGATTTGATCCGCTGTTGAAGGATCATGCTGGCCCGCAGGGCATCCCGGCGATGGGCCAGGTACACCTGTTTGGCGATTTTGGACAGATAGAGCGCCTCTTCTGCCGCACTGTCTCCGCCGCCCACCACCACCACGGTCTTGTTCCTGAAAAAGAAACCGTCGCATACGGCGCAGTAGGAGACCCCTTTCCCGTAATACTTGTCTTCGCCCGGTATCTTCAGTTTGCGGGGGCTGCCCCCGGTGGCGAGGATCACTGCGTGGGATTTGAGGATGCTTCCCCCGGCCAGTCTGACGGTGTGATACTCCAAGCCCGGCTCCACTGCGGTCACTTCATCGGAGAGCATTTCCAGGCCGTACGCCTGGGCGTGCTGGGAAAATTTCATGGACAGTTCCGACCCGGTGATTTTTTCAAACCCGGGATAGTTTTCGACCTCATCCGACAGGGCCACCTGCCCGCCGGGAACCGCCATTTCCACCAGTACTGTTTTGAGAGCGGCCCGCATGGCGTAGATGGCGGCGCTCAAGCCGCCGGGTCCGCCGCCGACGATGATCACGTCATAGATGTTGTTGTCCGACATAGTATCCTCCCTGAGCGGTATCTGGTTGTGCCGGTTTGAACCTTTCCCGGTGGTCGCCGAGCCTGCCTCGGTACCGAAAGGAACCTGACAACAGGTGAATTTCCGAGTCCGGTATTCCGATATTCCGGATCATCTTCACTGTTTTAATATGGAACCGGTCTTTTAGAATTTCAATATTCCGATTGCGATTGCCTCTCATATTCGACTCGTTTCGCGGATGAACCTCGATCGAAACCTCCGACCGGCCGAGTGCATGGGTTTGAATCAGATCCATCGCCGCATGTAAAAATCGGCGGCCGTGGACCAGATGGCCGAAGGCCGGATGGTAGGGGCCCGCCAGAAGGGCGGCCCCGGGTTGAAGGTCGGCATCGGCCTGAAGACCCATTCGAATGACCGGAATCCCCTGTCCGGAAAATAGATCATAAAGATCGGCTGCCACGGAGACGGTTTCATCCAGAGACCAGGGGTGATACCGACCCGATCGATACCACCGGGCCAAGGGGCTTCCCCGAAGGACTACGGTGGGATAGATGCGGACGAAATCGGGGCGAAGCGCCGCGATGCGCCGACCGGTCTCCGCGGCGGTGTCCATATCGTCACCCGGAAGTCCGATCATCATCTGGAGTCCGATTCGAAATCCCCGTTCCTGGAGAAGGCTTACCGCCTGTCGGGTATTTTCGGCGGTATGGCCCCGGCGGGACCGGGCCAAAACGGTGTCCGCCATGGATTGGACCCCCAGCTCGATATCGGTCACCGGAAAGGGTGTCAACAGGTCCAGACTGTGGCGATCGATGGTATCCGGCCGAGTGGAAAAACGGAGGCTTTCCGCCCGCCCGGTGTGGATGAATTCGGCTGCTTCACCCAGCAGGAATTCGATTCGGGAGGGGGGCAGGCCCAGAAAATTGCCGCCGTAAAAAGAGATTTGGGCGGGTCGCCGGTGAGGCATCCCATAGGCCAGGAACCGATCGATATGGGTCCGAAGCCGTTCCGATGAAGGAAGATCGAGGGAGCCCCGGGTAATGGCGGTTTGATTGCAGAAGACGCACCGGTGGGGACATCCGGCATGGGGAATGAACACCGGAACGATAAAAGGCTTGAGCGGTTTATGCCCGTTCCAGACGTTCAAGGGCATTCCTGGCCGCGTCCTGTTCCGCCGTTTTTTTGCTTTTGCCGGTACCCTTTGCTTCGATCCCCCGGACCTGAATACGGACGGTGAAGGTTTTGTCATGATCGGGACCGGATTCTTCGATTACCTCATAGGTGGGTACCGCATGTCGGCCGACCTGAACCAGTTCCTGAAGCTTGCTCTTGTAATCGAAGGCGGAAGCGGTGGATGGGAAACTGGAGACCAGGGTCGAAAACCGGTTCTGAACGAATTCGAATGCGGCCTGAAATCCGCCGTCCAGGTAAACGGCCGCGATGACCGCCTCCAGGGCATTGGCCAGGATGGATTGCTTTTCCCTGCCGCCGGAGAGGATTTCCCCCTTTCCCATGCGAAGATATCGGCCCAGGTCGAGATTTCGGGCGATTTCGGATAGCTGGATTTCATTGACCAGGGTGGCCCGCATTCTGGAGAGATCTCCTTCCGGAACATGGGTATGGTGGGTCATGAGCAGATGGCTCACCACCAGATTCAGAACCGCATCCCCCAGAAATTCCAGGCGTTCATTGCTGTTGACCCCGGACTCGGGTTGTTCGTTGACAAAGGAGCTGTGGCGGCACGCCTCCGCCAGCAGGGATTCATCCGAGAAATGATAGGACAGTTTGCGTTGCAGTTCGGAAATTTCCATGACGGGCTTTATCTCCGGCAGCGTCGGCTCAGTTGCTCATACACGATAAAAGGAACGTGGAATCCTTCCCCGCCGCCCAGCGGAATGTCGGGTGTGATAGCGCCGTGAAAATCGGACCCTCCGGTGACCATGAGATCGTATCGGCGGGCGATATCACTGTAGTATTCGGTTCGGGAGACCGAATGTTCCGGATAATAGACCTCGATGCCCTCGATCCCCATTTCCTTGAGCATCGATATCATGCGGTCGAAGGGAACATCGGTTTCGGGTTTCAGCAGGCCCGGATGGGCCAGCACCGGAATGCCCCCGGCGCCGCGAATCAGACCGATGGCGTCTTCACACGGGATTCGGTATTTATCCACGTAGGCCGGTCCATGGGCGCCGAGATAGCGGTCGAAGGCCTCGTCAATGGAGGCGACAAACCCCTTTTCGAGCATCACTCGGGCGATGTGGGGCCGGCCGATCTGTGCATCCCCCGCCGAGGCGATCACCTCCTGAAGGGTGACGGCCAGGCCCATTTCCTGAAGCCGCTCGATGATCCGGGGGTTTCGATTCTTTCGCGCCTCCTGAAGCACTGCCAAGGTGCGGTTCAGGGGGGGATCATCCAGGCAAATGCCGTAGCCGAGGATGTGGAAGCTGCCCGGGCATTGATAAAAAAGCGGCGATTCGGCGCTGATTTCGATGCCGGTCAAGATCTCCACATTGGGTCTGGGGTTCATCTCCCGGGCTGCTTTGGCGCCGTCGACGGTGTCGTGATCGGTGATGGCGATCGCCCCCAGTCGAAGCGCCCGGGCCTGGTGAACAATTTCGGCGGGGGAGAAGGTCCCGTCCGAGGCGTTGGAGTGGATATGAAGGTCTACCTTTTCACGGCTTTCAGAGCCCAAGGGCCTTCTCCATCGCCTCTTCCTTGGTCTTGCATTCGATGCACTGGGTGGTCACCGGCCGGGCCTTGAGCCTTGCCACAGAGATGTCTTCCCCGCAGGTTTCGCAGATCCCGAAGGTGCCCTCTTCGATCCGCTCCAAGGTGGTTTTGATCTTTTTGATGAGCTTGTTTTCGCGATCTCGAATGCGAAGCAGAAAATTCCGATCGGTTTCCAGGGAGGCCCGATCCGTGGGGTCCGGAAAGTTTTCTTTATGGTGGGTCATTCCGGAAACGGTGTCATCTGCATGGCTCAACAGTTCCTGCAACCGCTCTGAAAGGAGTATCCTGAAATATTCGATGTCTTCTTGTTTCATGGCGAGACCTTTGCATTGAACGTGTGGAAATTACAAAATGCTCACAATAACATATCAGAATATCAGAAGTGCGATTCCATGTAAACAAGAAAAACGGTCGCGAGCAGCCGGATAAGCCATCTTGCGGCTTGAGCAGGACAGACCTGTACCGCCTACCCCCGGGCTGCCGCGAAAATATGGTATCCCTTTAAAATTTCCAGGGCCCGCATGACCTGATGGTCGGACTGGAGATTTTCCTTGCTCAGGGGACCGTACTGGTTTTCGGATCTCCGTCGTTTTTTGGATTTTTGCCCGGATTTTTTTCCGGGGGATTCGGATGCTTCCGAATCCTCTTCATCCTTCAAAAGGGGCAGGGCTTCCAGATGGTTCCGAAGGTCTTTTTCCTTGAGCATCTTCATGTCGGCTTCTTCGGCCTCTTCTATGTATCGGTGCTTGACCACGATGTCGGGAACGATGCCCTGGGCCTGAATCGACCTCCCTTCGGGGGTGTAATAACGGGCGATGGTGTATTTGAGGCCGTATCCGTCGCGCAGGGTTTCCCAGGTCTGAACCGACCCCTTGCCGAAAGAGGTGGTGCCCAGAATGACCGCCCGTTTATGGTCCTGAAGCGCCCCGGAAACGATCTCCGAGGCGCTGGCGCTGCCGGCGTTGATCAGCACCACCATGGGAAACCGGTTGTCGTCCGGGTCGGGATGGGCCTTGTATATCTTGGTGTGCCTCTCATGGCGGCCCTTGATGGAGACGATGTCTCCCTCCTGAAGAAAGGTGTCGGATACCTCTACGGCCTGATCCAGCAAACCGCCGGGATTGTCTCGAAGATCCAGCACCAGGCCCTTTACGGCGCCCTCCTTTTTCAGGTCGGCCAAGGCCTTTTGAAGATCCTCCGTGGTGCTCTCTTGAAAATTGGTGATGCGGATATAGCCGTATCCCGGCTGAAGGGCCATGTGCTTGACGCTGTCGATGGGAATGATATCCCGGACCAGGGTAAACTCGATGGGGTCCGGTTCCCCCTGCCGAAGCACGGTGATCACCACCGGTTCGCCTTTGGGTCCCCGCATTTTTTTGACCGCCTCCCACAGCATCAGGTCTTTGGTGGTTTCCCCGTCCACCTCAATGATGATGTCCCCGGCTTCCACGCCGGCTTTCTGGGCCGGTGTCCCTTCGATGGGAGCGATCACCGTCAGGAGTTCTTTTTCCATGGTGATCACGATGCCGATGCCGCCGAATTCCCCCCGGGTATCGATTCGAAGCTCTTCAACCGCTTCGGGGGGCATCAGTTGGGAATGGGGATCCAGGCTTCCGACCATTCCCTGAATCGCTTTTTGAATCAGGTCCTTGGTTTCCACCGGGTCCACATAATTTCGCTCTAGCAGTTCGACCACCTCGGCAAATATCTTCAATCCGTCCTCGGTCCGCATATCCCCGGCCGAAAGGCTTCGGTAAAACCCCGATCCGACGATGCCGCAGACCACCGCGGCGACGATTGCCAGAGATAGGGTCAGTTTGCTGTAACCTTCATTTTTATGAAACATGAATTGCACTCCTTCGATCAATGGTCAGCTGATCCGTCTAAAGCCTGAAGGGTTTCCCCTAAAGGATAACGCATAAAGCGGGTAAGCGTGGGCAAAAAATAATTTCTTCTTCATTCGGCGCATATCATCAACCGAAGTTATGAACCAGGTGAGAGGCCGGCACGATTTCAACCCGCTGCAAAAGCCTCGGCAGTTCTTTCTTCAGCACCGCATAAGTGACCGGATGAGGGTGGCCGATAGCAACCGCTTCCCCATAGATCTCCGCCAGCCGGATCAGTCGATGGATCTGGCTTCGGACATCCGCCGGATCCAGGGAATGGTCGAGGAAGACATCCCGCTGCGCAAACGGAATCCGCATCAGGCGTGCGGACGGCAGGCAGGCGCTGTCCGGCGTGGTATAGCTGTCGATGAAAAACAGTCGCCGTTCCTTGAGAACCGAAAAGATGCGGTACATATCCGGAAACCGGGCCGTCATTCGGGAGCCCATATGGTTGTTCACCCCAGCCGCCTCGGGCATGTCGTTGAGATGCGCTTCAAGCCGGTCAAGAAGCCGATCCGGGTGCATATGGGTCATCAGCGCGTCGGGGCCCGGATCGATGTTCGGATACTCGATCGGTTCCATGGGAAGATGAAGCATCAGCTCGCGCCCCCGGGATGCGATTTTTGAAATGAGTACTTCCCGGTGAGGGCTGCGGGGAAGAACGGAAAAAGTGAACGCCGCGTCCAGGGCCAGCAGGTTTTCAGCGATCCTTCGATCATATCCTATGTCGTCAATGATGATCGCCACCCGCGGGGCGCCTTCGTAGTTTCGAATCGCTTTACCGGGGATACCCTTGGAAGGCATCAGGATTTCGGGTGAATAGACCTCGTAGACGGGCCTTCCCCGGTCCGGAGGAATGGTGTCGACCTCGGTTCGATAGCCAACCCTTCGGTTCGATGAACACCCGGCCGCCGCCAGGAGCACCCCCAGGAATAGGCCGGCCGCCCCGATCCATCCGAATCGGGCGGCCGAACCGTTTTTTATGTGCGGTGGAAGCGGCATGTGCTTCAATCTTCGGCCTGCATAAGGCCGGAGAATCAACCCCGCGCATCCGAAAAGATCTGGTAGCCCCGAAGAATTTCCAGGGCCCGCATGACCTGATTGTCCGATTGGAGATTTTCCATGGTCAAGGGGCCGTACCGGTTCTGGGATCTCCGTCTGCGCTCTTTTTGCCGGTTCGATCGGTCTCCGTCGGGTTCGAGGTCTTCCGCCTCATCTTCGGCCTCTTCCTCCTCCTCAATCAACTGCAGGGGGTCCAGGTGGTTTCGCAGGTCTTTTTCCTTGAGCATTCGAACCGGCGCTTCTTCTTCGTCATCCTCGACATATCGGTGTTTGACGATGATATCGGGGACGATGCCCTCGGCCTGAATGGAGCGTCCGTTGGGGGTATAATAGCGCGCGATGGTGAACTTCAGGCCGTATCCGTCCCGCAGGCTCTCCACCGTCTGGACCGAACCCTTGCCGAAGGAGGTGGTGCCCAGAATGACCGCCCGCTTGTGGTCCTGAAGCGCCCCGGAAACGATCTCCGAGGCGCTGGCGCTGCCGCCGTTGATCAGCACCACCATGGGGAACCGGGCGTCATCCCGGTCGGCATGGGCCTTGAATACCTTGGTGTGTCGTTTCTGACGGCCCTTGATGGAGACGATGTCGCCGTCCTGAAGGAACGCGTCGGACACACTGATGGCCTGGTCCAGCAGGCCGCCCGGGTTGTCCCTTAGATCGAGCACCAGGCCCTTCAGGGGGGTGTCGCCCTTTTTCAGCTTCGACAGGGCCGCCCGAACGTCGTCGGTGGTGCTTTCCTGGAAATTGGTGATGCGGATATAGCCGTATCCCGGTTGAAGGGTCAGGTATTTGACGCTCTCAATGGGAATGATATCTCGCACCAGGGTAAATTCGATGGGCTCGGCTTCCCCTTTCCGGAGCACCGTAATGACCACCGGCTCCCCTTTGGGACCCCGCATTTTTTTGACCGCCTCCCACAGCATCATGTCTTGGGTGGTCTCTCCGTCCACTTCGATGATGATGTCGCCGGCTTTCACCCCGGCTTCCTGGGCCGGGGTCCCCTCGATGGGGGAGATGACCGTGAGCAGCCCTTTTTCCATGGTGATCACGATGCCGATACCGCCGAACTCGCCTTTGGTGTCGATGCGAAGCTCTTCATGGGCCTCGGGCGGGAGCAGCTGGGAGTGGGGATCGAGGCTGCCGACCATCCCCTGGATCGCCTTTTGAATCAGATCTTTGGTATCCACCGGGTCGACATAGTTTTTCTCCACCAGGTCGATGACGTCGGCGAATATTTTCAGGCCCTGATAGGTCTCTTCATCGCTGGCCGACAGGGTGTGGTAAAACCCGGAGCCGATGATTCCGCACAGGGCGGCGGCGATAATCGCCAGGAAAAATGTCAGTCTCGTGTATCCGTCGGTTTTGTGAAACATTCTTTAAACTCCTTTTATCCTTTTTTGAGCCATTCCAGCGGATCTACCGGCTTTCCGTGGTGTCGCACCTCGAAATGGAGCCCCGGACCGGAAATCGAGCCGGTGTCTCCCACGCTTGCAATGGTTTCTCCGGTTTTCACCGGCTCACCTTTGGATTTGAACAGTTCTTCGGCATGGGCATAGAGGGTGTAGTAATGGTTCCCATGGTCGATAATAATCATATTTCCGTAGCCTCTGAACCAACTGGAATAGATGACCTCTCCGGGCGCAACCGAATGGATCGGCTTTCCCCTGTCTGCTGCGATTTGAATGCCGCTCTGAAAATTGAGGGTATCGAATTCGGTGTTTTTGTAAGGCCCGAAAAATGAAGTTATTTTACCCCTTACCGGCATATTAAGCAAGCCTTTTAACGCGGCGAACGGACCCTCTGCGGTTTCCGCCGGTTCTTTCGGCCGGTGTTCCTGCTGAAGCGCCTTGAGTTTTTGATCCAGCTTGTCGGCCGATCGCTTGAGAGCGAACAGAGAGGCCCGGGCCAAGGACTTTCGGGTGCGGATCCGCTCCAGCAGGGCTGCCCGCCCGGTCTTTTGGCGTATCAGTTCCCGCATCTGGCCGTCGTATTCCGATTGAAGCCGGGTTCGGGTCTCTTTTTTTCTGTGAAGATGTTCGGCCAGGTCCTGAAGCTCGGTCTGCTGTTGTTTGAGGGTCGCCAGCAGCTGTTCATCATGGGTCAGAATCCGTTCCAGGGCGTTTTTCCGCTGAAAAAAATCATTCATGGAGTCGGCCCCGGCCAGTATGTGGATCTTGCCCAGTCTGTTCAACTTGTAGAGCCCTACCACCCGCCGGGAGGCCACCTCCTCGGTCTGATCGATTTGTTCCGTCAGCGCCTTGAGCCGGGTTTCGGTCGCTTCAATCTGAATCGACAGAGCCGACAATTCCTTTTCGGATGCGGAGACCTGTTTTCGGACCCGGTTCAGGGACTGATCGATCTCGTTGAGGCGCTCGACCGTTTCCAGCTCCTCCCGGGTGAATTTCCGGACCTCTTTTTGCCGGGTCTCGATTTTCTCTTTGACCGCGGAGGCTTCCTGTCCGATACGTTCTTTCTCCGATGCCGGCGGTTCGCCGGGCGGGGTTTCCGAGAGGGCGGATCGGCCGTCCGCACCAAGAAGAATAATTCCGACCGCCAGGGCCGGGATCAGGTTTTTAAAAATTGTCTGAGAGAAATAAAACATCCCAACCATCCGACAAACATGCTTCCCAGAAGAATTCCCAAGGAGATTCGAAAGGGCAGAAAGATCAGCTGAAAGGAGACCGTCGAAAGCTCCGCCGCCACATTGGCCGCGATAAACCGGTACCCGAAATAGAGGATGGTGATTCCGAGGAGTCCCCCGAGGGTTCCCATGATCAGGTTTTGAATATAAAAGGGGTCTTTGACAAACCCTTCAGACGCCCCCACCAGGCGCATGATCTCCACCTCGTCCCGCCGGGAATAAAGCACCAGCCGAACGGTATTGGCCACAAAAAAGACGGCGGCTCCGAAAAACATCCCCCCGAGGGCATACCCGGCCACCCGGATCAGATTCAGCACATGAATAAACCGACCCACCCATTGCTGACCGTATTCGACCTCTTCCACCCCGTTGAGGGACTCGATTTCCCGGGCCACCGGCTCAATGTTCCGCCACCCCCGGGCCGTGATGTCCATGCGGACTTCAAAGGATTCCGGAAGCGGATTCTCCCGAAGACCGTCCAGCAGAGAGGATTGGCGTTTGAGCTGGTCACGGAATCGATCCATGGCCCGGGATTTGGAAATGAACTCCGCCTTCCGAACCCCGGGCAGGTTTTCGATGCGGGATTTCATCCGGTCCACAGTCTCGGGTTGGACGCCCGGCTTCAGGTACACCATGATCCGCATGTCGGCGATCCAGTGGCGCAGAAATCCGTCGGCATTCACAAAAAAAAGCATAAAGGCGCTGAAAATCAAGACCGACAGGGCGATCGTAATGACCGTCACCGTATTTAAAAAGAGATTGGCCCGAAGGTCTCGAACCGCCTTTTGAAAATAGATAATCATGAAGTCCCGGCGGGAAGATGGGCGGCGGCATCCACACGGCCTTCCTTGAGCAGGATCACGCGGCCGCCGGTGCTGCGGATCAGTTCGGTGTCATGGGTGGCGATCATCACCGTGGCCCCGCGTTGATGATATTGCTTCAGCAGGTTGAGAATGATTTCCGCGGAATCATGGTCCAGGCTGCTGGTGGGCTCGTCGGCTACGATGATCTTGGGATCGCCGGCGATGGCCCGGGCCACCGCCACCCGCTGCTGTTCCCCGCCGGAGAGGCTGAGGGGAAGCGCCCGCCAGCGCTCCTCCATCCCCACCGTTCTCAGGAGGCTCATGACCGTTTTGCGGATCAATTGGCGTTTGGTTCCGACCGCCTCCACCACCAGGGCGATATTGTCGAAGACGGACCGGCTCGGGATCAACCGATAATCCTGAAAAATGATGCCGAATTTGCGCCGAAGAAACGGAACCCGCCGGCGGGCGATACGAGAGAGATTCAGCCCGTCCACCACGATCTGACCGGTGGTCGCGGTTTCTCCCATGTACAGCAGTCGAAGCAGCGTGGTCTTGCCCGCACCGCTGGGACCGCTGACAAACACGAATTCATTGTCGGCGACCTCCAGGGAAATATCGACCAGGGCCGCTTTGGCGCTGTAGCGCTTGGAAACGTGGAACATCTGAATGATGGCGCTGGGTTTTTCGAAGACTTCCAAAAGGATGTCGCTCCTGAGTCCGCGCCCGAGTGTAAACCCGAGTGTAAACCCGCCTGAGTTTAAAATTGACCTCGCCGGTTTTTATTGGTATGAGAATCGTATGTGTGCGGGGAGTGCCGTCTCCGGTTTTCCTTGCCTGAAGCCTCCACTGAATCCCATTACCCATGCTTCTTCCATACCAGTGGAGGCTTTTTTATCGGAAGATCGCTTTAAAATCAAGTGCTTCTTATGAAGACTCCGTCTCCCCGGCCGGGACCCTGTGATTTCGCATAGGCCGGGAAAGAACCGCCCCGGACCGGATGGCCGCCAGCTGAAAAGGTGAACGAAAAAATGGTATATGACCCGGAACCAGAGCTGAAGCTTGAATTGGTCGCCATGCTGTGCGACAAATCCTTCAAATACACCCCGGAACCCTCTTTTAAGCTGGTCTCCGGGCGAATGAGCCGGTTTTACGTCAACTGCAAACCGACCACCCTGAGCCCTCGGGGCATGTACCTGGCCGGGCACCTGGTGTTTGAGGCGATTCGAGACGCCGATGTTAGCGGGGTCGGGGGGCTGACCTTCGGTGCCGATCCCATCGCGGTGGCCGCGGCGTTCGCCTCCGAACTGAAGGGGCGGCCGGTGAAGGCGTTTTCCATTCGAAAGACGCAGAAGGACCATGGTATCGTGAAGTGGATCGAAGGGGATATGATCCCTGAAGAGCGGGTGGCGATTATCGATGATGTGGCCACCACCGGCGGGTCCACCATTCAGGCGATCGAACGGGCCCGGGCCGAGGGTTTGAATGTGGTCAAGGCGGTCATTCTGGTGGACCGGCAGGAGGGCGGGCTCGACAATATCCGGAACCACGTGGCCGACGTCACCGCCGTGATTTCCCGGGACGAACTGTTGAAACGGTGGTCTGAAACGGGCGGGGCGGTTTAAGAGGGTTCAGGGATATAGGCGGCGCAGGCGTCATCCGATTCCCACGCCGTCACCCGCGTCACCCGGATTCCCGGTTCGGTGATCCGTTTTTCCAATTCCCTGCCGATATACCAGGCGATATGCTCCGATGACGGGGGCGTCCCGTCCCTGAAAAACTCGAGTTCATTCAAGAACTTGTGGTCGAGGGTTTTCATGAGTTCGGCCACATGGGTTTTGATGTCGCCGAAGTCCATCAGCACTCCGGCCGAATTCAGTTGCTCTCCCCCTACATAGACCTCGATCTTCCAGTTGTGGCCGTGAAGGTTTTCACATTTTTCTCCCACCATTTTGAGTTGATGGGCCGCGGCGAACCGGGTCGTCACTTTCAGTTCAAACATAATTTCGTATCCGTTTCAGGCCGCCCCGGGTTATTGAGCGGCTCTCGACTGGTTTCCGCCCTTGAACATGTTCTTCAGCTTGGTGCTGAACTTTTTGGATTCGAGGCTGGCGAATTCCTTGAGCAGGCTCTCCTGCTTTTTGGAGAGATGGGTGGGGGTTTTGACGTTCACCTGAATAATCTGGTCGCCCCGTCTGCCGAACCGAAGGGAGGGGATGCCTTCTCCGTGAAACCGGAAAATATCGCCCGGCTGGGTCCCCTTGGGGATCTCCAGGGTCTTTTCACCGTTGAGTGTCGGCACCTCGATTTCATCTCCCAAAGCCGCCTGAACAAAGCTGATGGGTATCTGGCAGATGACATTGTCTCCCTCCCGCTGAAAATAGTCGTGGGGTTTCACATGGAGGAAGACATAGAGGTCGCCCGGAGGGCCGCCGTTGCCGCCGGGTTCGCCTTCTCCGGTAAGCCGAAGCCGTGAACCGGTATCCAC